>JBCCSR010000280.1:0-6558 GCA_039199865.1 Bacteroidota bacterium | reverse complement strand
GTGCTGTTATTCAAGAACCTCGCGAAGAACACCTCATGAATATAAGTATTGGCTAGCCCAGGCCTACTCTACTCCCCCTGCTGGGCTTGAATGACTAAGGATTCACCCAATCTACCCGTTAAGGTCTTATTAAAATTGTCTGGTAACCCGTATTGTTGTAATTATTTGTTAATTTTGAAAAAATAGAATAAGAATGAGAGTGTTTTTGATCCTCGTCGTTGGTAGTCTGCTTTTTTCCCTAAATGTTCAGGCAAATCCTACCGTTCTCTACTCGGATTTAAAAGTGAAGAACGATACGGTTCCCAAGGTCTTTCTCTTAGGGGAATACGAAGCTGCTTTCGAACAATTTTCTACGATTTATCCGGCGATGTTGCTCGACGTGTGCAATTATGACATGCAAGAGGCTTATGGAAAATGGCTGGATCTTTTGCAACAGATGGAGGCGCACTCTGAGATGGTTGAATACGATTTGAAGGCCATTAAAGTCTGGTTGAATGTGTTTTGGAACAAAGATGGCTCCATTGATCACATTGCTTATTATCTAAAGCCTGCTTCCAAAAATATCGATACCGATCGCTTGACGCTTTTTCTAATCAGTTTCATCAATAGTTATCAGCCTGCATTAAATTTTGAACGGAATTATGCCCACTACGGCAGTGCCGCTTTTCCCACTATGCCTCGTCGGGTAGGAGATAAAAAAAAGATGAACGCTAAACAGCCCTTGAAAGATAGCGATGGCGAAGGGAATGGTGAAAAATAGCGATTCAGCTAAAGATTACTTCGCATTGTCAAGGCTATTGATCTCCTCAATTGAATTTTCGATTGGATACAAATGCGTTTTTTAAACGCTCGAGTTATGATGTACTGTTTCCCTTTTTCCTTCCAGAAAAAAACTGATTCTTGTCTTTCATTTGTTTCACGAGTTTGTTTGTTTTCCTTGCTCTTCCTTTGCTCATGTGGACCAGAAGAAATTGATTTGGTTTGGACTGAGCAATCTTCTGGTGTTGATACTCGGCTCAATGCGGTTTTTTTTACTGATGAAAACCGAGGCTATGCCGTTGGAGGCAAAGATTTTGCATTGGGCGTCCTTTTGGAAACTAATGATGCGGGGCAATCCTGGCAGGTAGACTCGCTTACTGACAAGGAAATCAATGCTTTGGATTTTAGTTTGGAAGGAAGAGGGCATAATGCGGGGATCAAAGGGCTTTTGAGAAGTGATGCTGAAGTGAGGTCTTGGTGGCTACAGGGGCTGGCACTCAACCAATCTTTACCCACGATGAACGATCTATCTTTTTATTCGAATCATAAAGGCGTTATCGTTGGCGGTGCTGCCTTTCAAGATGGCTTTATTCTTCTACTAGGAGCAGATTATTCCGTTGTGGCTATAGATAGCTTCGAAAACGAGATCAGTACCGTTACCTTTTCTGACGAAAATACGGTACACGCCCTCGGATACGGTATTGTATTGCGTTCAACTGATGGAGGCCTAACTTGGGAGCGAAATGAGGTAAAATCTGACTTTTATCGCTCCGTCCATTTTCCCTCCGCTAATGTTGGCTATGCGGTTGGCTATGTTGGCACCATCCTCAAAACGACAGATGCTGGAGTAAGCTGGGAGAAGCTACGCAATGGCGATAAAATTTTTGTAGGGGATAAACCCTTTCGGTCCGTCTTTTTTTCCAGTGAAGAGCAGGGATATATTGTCGGAGATAATGGTCTATTCTGGACCACCTCTGACGGAGGGGAACAATGGAAAGAGGTCCGAAGTTTTCCCGATGTAGACTTGCACGATGTTTTTGTTATCAATGGAAGAGGCTACATCGTTGGAGCGGAAGGACGCATTTTTCATTTTGTTGACTGATCCATTCTCACCTTGAAAGCCTTTTTCAAGAAGGCACCACCTTTTCAAATCCATTTTCCGATCCAAATTGGTTTTCTGAGTGTGAAATTGTCATTTTTTTGCGGATAAGCTGCTGGGAAAAGGCAACAAAAGCAACATTTTTGTTTAAAAATAAAACAAATTGTTGTTTTATTCGCAAATTGTTTTTAATTTGCAGTGTGTTTAAGCCGAATTCATGGATTTTGCAGGGAATGATAAACGAAAAAGTTACAAAAATGGATTTGCAAATTTTAATCAGCAAAAAAGGAACAAAGGTTGTTACTGCCACTAATTTGCATAGTGTGCTCGCTCTACCGGCTCACAAATACAACAGTCATGTTGAGAAGTGGCTAGGTGATTATTATGCCTTTAAAGATGATATTCGTCAACCACTTGCTTTGCGAGATTATGCGGAAAGAACTATGAAGCACAGTCGGCAAAAGGATTATTATTTGTCTTTAGAATTGGCAGGCTTAATTACGCTTAATACCGAGAGTGCGGTCAAACAAAAATATGCCAAATGGCTATTGACCCAAATCAAAGCTGATAAAGAGGAGCAACAAATGTTGACCAAAGAGCAAATTTTAGCCGTTTTGGAATTGACTAAAGTCATGGGTTTGATTTCTTGCCAGCAATCGGTTGAACGTCAACACCAAAAACATTTTGAAAAAGGCCAGACTTATAATCGGCAATGGTGGCAATATCGAGCCAGTTTATTGGGCTATTCTGTCGGAGAATTGAAGGAAAAGATGGCCGAAATTGGCAAAAGTTACAAGAATAAGAGTGCCCTCAAATTATTGGTTCATCTCGATAAATACGAGATCATTAGAATGGCGGTTATCGATTTGTTTATCGCCTTGGGTAAACCCAAAAAATATGCGCAAGGCATGGGAGATTTAGCAAAAATATTTGCGCGAGAAATAAAGGTAGAGATTTGGGATGATCGTGAAGCATCCATCAATTTCAACCAATCAAATATTGATATGAGCTTGGTCAACGATGTCAAGTCATTAAGAAAAAATGGAATATTGAGCTTGTGGCAATAAATGTTTAACTGATATTGTCACCAAATACTCCACTCGATTTTTAAGTTTGAAGTAATATTTAAACCACCTGGCTGTAGTCATTTCAGTCAGGTTTCGGTTTTTGGGCTATAGCCACTTGGATTGATCTTTTCGCGAAGATCAATTTGTCATTGGTACAAAATTATTTGGGTTAAAGTCCAAGAAGCAGGGGAGCAAATTGGCGATTTACAAAGGATATATCTATTTTTGTTCTTCCAATAAATTATGTCGAGAGCTCATCAAAATAAGGTGTAAATTCGAATCAACTCAACCGTGAAACACGATTAAAACTCACCATATCAATGGCAAAAGTAAACTATACTGAAGACAATATCCGATCGCTGGATTGGAGAGAGCATATTAGAATTCGTCCTGGAATGTACATCGGTAAGTTGGGAGATGGTTCTTCTCCCGATGATGGAATCTATATTTTATTGAAAGAAGTAATCGACAATTGTATCGATGAATTCGTGATGGGATTTGGTAAAATCATCGATGTATCCATCAAAGACGGAATTGTCTCCGTCAGAGATTATGGTCGAGGAATTCCCCTTGGAAAAGTGGTGGATTGCGTTTCCAAAATCAACACTGGGGGAAAGTACGATTCGAAAGCATTCAAAAAATCAGTTGGACTAAATGGGGTCGGAACTAAAGCGGTCAATGCGCTTTCTGATTTTTTTAAGGTACAAGCGATTCGCGATCGAAAGACAAAAATTGCCGAATTTGCGAGAGGAGAAATCAATAAGAATGAAAAGGTTAAAAAGTCAGGTGAGGAAAATGGAACCTTGATTGTTTTCCAACCAGATCATTCAGTTTTTAAAAAATACAAATACCGTCCCGAGTTTGTAGAAAACCAACTTTGGAATTATGCTTATCTCAATGCAGGTTTAAAAATCAACTTCAACGGCAAGATCCTTTACTCCAGAAATGGTTTGCTGGACTTACTCAGTAGGAAAACGGGAGTGGAACAACTGCGGTATCCAATCATTCATTTGCGTGGAGAGGACATTGAGTTGGCCATGTCGCACGGACAGCAATATGGTGAGCAGTATTATTCTTTTGTCAACGGTCAATACACGACCCAAGGTGGAACCCATCTCAATGCCTACAAAGAGTCGATGGCCGCAACCGTTCGGGAGTTCTTTGCGAGAAAGAACAGTAAAAAAACTTATGATTCGAAGGACATTCGAACTTCGATTGTCGCGGCCATAAGCGTTCGGGTGGAAGAACCCGTTTTTGAGTCTCAAACCAAAACCAAGCTAGGATCGATCAACGTAGCTCCGAGTGGACCAACTATGCGGAAATTTATCAATGACTTTATTTCCAAAGAATTGGACGATTATCTCCACAAAAATTCGGAGGTTGCCGATGCATTGGAAAGACGTATTATTCAGTCTGAACGAGAGCGGAAAGAAATCGCCGGCATCAAGAAACTCGCCAATGCTCGGGCCAAAAAGGCCAATCTACACAATAAGAAACTTCGAGATTGTAGGCTGCATCTGAGTGATAGCAATCGGAAAACAGCCGAGGAAAATCGCTTGAAAACGACCATTTTTATTACGGAAGGGGATTCTGCGAGTGGATCCATTACCAAAGCGAGAGATGTCCAAACCCAAGCCGTCTTTAGTTTGCGAGGAAAACCTTTGAATTGCTTTGGTTTGACCAAAAAAGTAGTCTACGAGAATGAAGAATTCAACCTACTCCAGCATGCCCTAAAGATCGAAGATAGCCTCGATGATTTGCGTTACAATCGGGTGGTCATTGCTACGGATGCCGATGTTGATGGGATGCACATTCGTTTATTGTTACTCACCTTTTTCCTTCAGTTTTTCCCCGATTTGGTTCGTTCCGGGCACCTTTTTATTCTGGAAACACCATTGTTTAGGGTGCGAGACAAAAACAATACTTTCTACTGTTACAGTGAGGGGGAAAAGCAAGCGGCCATCAAAAAATTGAGGGGAAAGGCAGAGATTACCAGATTTAAGGGATTGGGAGAGATCTCGCCCAACGAATTTGGTGATTTTATTGGAGAAGACATCCGCTTAGAACCCGTTCTGCTGAATGAGGAGACCAACATTGAGCATGTTTTGGCTTATTACATGGGAAAAAATACCCCTTCACGGCAGGAATTCATCATCGAAAACTTAAGAATAGAGTTAGACGAAGCTGATGGCGAGGAAGCACCCACAGAAGACAAAAAGAATAAGACCAAGTCAATTGAGATGGTGTAATCGCAGAGTGGGCAATCATTCAGTATCGGGAAGCTATTTTCAATCGCTTTACAACAACTGCCGTTTTGTCTAATTTTAGACAGCACATCAACCGTATTTTACAAGATTTGGCCGTTTTTCCCGTCCATTCATCAATGTAGACCGATGGCACAGAAATTGACCCAATCAACTGCATATCAATCATTGTCATCAGCTGACAACTTGACAAAGCAATGATATGTCGCTATCTTTCCTTCCGGATGGAGCAAAAACAGGAAAATGTAACCTGAAGACTTTACATTGCAAATCATGCATCGCAAATTGAGGCGATCATTTCAAACGACAATAACCTAGCAGTACCCTCTACATATGAGTATGTTCGAAGATCTATTTTATCCTAAGGAATTAGAAGGAGATACGGAATTTATGCCATTGTTTTCTATTGATGAAAGCGATGAGCTCCAGCATGAAGAGGTTTATCCAGACACACTGCCTGTTCTTGCCCTGAAAAATACCGTTTTGTTTCCAGGTATTATCATCCCGATTACCGTTGGAAGAGATAAGTCCATCAAAGCCATTTACGAGTCTTATGAAAGCAATCGGATTATTGCCGTTATCTCTCAAAGAGACAGCAGAACAGAGGATCCATCCGTAAGTGACCTCTATCAGGTGGGAACGTTGGCTCGTATCATCAAACTTTTGAAGATGCCCGACGGTACTGCGACGGCCATTTTGCAGGGAAGGAAACGTTTTGATCTCACAGAAATGGTAAAAGAAGATCCCTACCTAAAAGGACGGATCCGCATCAAAAATACAGAGCCACCCGAAAATAAATTAGAGTTTGAGGCATTGGTTTCTTCCATTAAAGATATGGCCAGACAGATCATTCATCTCTCCCCAAATATCCCTACGGAGGCCACGGTAATGTTGAAAAACATCAATAAAGAATCTTTTTTACTCAACTTTATTGCTTCAAACCTGGGAGTAAAGGTTTCCGCCAAACAGGACATCCTGGAAGTGAATAATCTCAACGATCGTGCACAGTCTATTCTAGAACACATGGACAATGAGCTTCAATTGTTGGAACTGAAGGACCAAATTGAGTCGAAAGTACGTGGGGACATCGAAAAACAACAAAGAGATTATTTTCTCAATCAGCAGCTAAAGACCATTCAGGAAGAGTTGGGACAGAACCCTCAAGAGGAAGAAATTCGGGAGATGTTGGAAAGGGCTAAGAGCAAAAAATGGCCTAAAGAAGCAAAGGAAGCCTTTGCTAAAGAGATCAAAAAAGTAAGGCGAATCAATCCGCAAGTTGCGGAATATTCCGTTATGCTCAATTACCTTGAATTGATGCTGGACTTGCCTTGGGAGGAATATACTAGAGATAATTTCAATCTCAAAAAGG
>JBCCSR010000279.1:0-6562 GCA_039199865.1 Bacteroidota bacterium | reverse complement strand
GCTTCCTGGGTTTATCCTATCCAGAATCAGAGGGAGGTTTAGGACTCGATTTCTTTTTTGATGTTGTGTTCAACGAAGAACTAGGTCGGATGAACTCTGGAGGCTTTGCCATTACCCAGCAGGTGACCCAATACATGTCGGCGCCTTATATTCTAAAATATGGTTCGGAGGCCCTGAAGCAAAAATATTTGCCAGGAGTAATTGCGGGCAAATCCATTTGTAGTATTGGCATTACTGAACCCGGAGCGGGGTCCGATGCGGCCAATATCCAAACCCGGGCGGTTCGTCAGGAGGATCACTATCTGGTCAATGGTTCCAAAACATTCATTACCAATGGCGTTTACGGAGATTTTATCGTTACCGTAGTCAAAACCAACCCGGAGGCGGGAACGGCAGGTGTAAGTTTGTTGGTCATTGATCGCAATGCAGAAGGGGTATCGGCTCGAAAACTCAAAAAGTTAGGCTGGCATGCATCCGATACGGCCGAACTGAGCTTTGACAACGTTAAGGTGCCACTAGAAAACTTGATCGGTGAAGAAGGCAGTGGATTTTATTATTTGATGAACGGTTTACAGCTAGAGCGATTGGTTGCCGTACCCGCTGGAATCACAGCAATGGAATATGCACTGGAAAGAACTTTACAATACATGTCGGAACGAGAGGCTTTTGGTCGCTCCATCAATCGCTTTCAAGTGCTACGGCATCGAATTGCGCAAATGACCAGTGAGGTAGAAGCATTGAAAGCGTTTAGCTATCAGTGCTGTAGAATGTATGCCGACCAAGTCTACGATGTCAAACTTTGCTCGATGGCCAAATTACTGGTCACTGAACTTTGCGAAAAAGTGGCCACTCAGTGTTTGCAAATGTTTGGCGGTTATGGATTTATGGAAGAATATCCACTGGCACGAATGTATCGAGATGTTAGAGTGGGAACCATTGGGGGAGGGTCTTCTGAAATTATGCGGGAAATTATTGCGAAGATGGTCATCGATGATGTCAATTATCAAAAAGCAGAAGGAATGCCCAAGGCTAGTAATGGACACGCCAAAACAAATACAACAGTAAAGACAAATGCCAGTTTAGAAACGCAAGTGGAGCAAAGTACACCCAGTATCCAGCATCTATTGAGTGGCATCGAAGAGCGGGCAATCAAAGCGACACCATTGGGCAAAACCCTGAAGTTCAACTTTGGCCAAGAACAACTTTACATCGATGGGAGAGGAGAGCAAAACGCAGTATCGACCAATAATGAAGAGGCAGATTGCACGGTCAACTTATCGCTAACGGATTTTCAATCCCTGATTAAAGGACAATTGAATCCGATGAGTGCTGTCATGAGTGGAAAAGTGAAGATTGAAGGCGATATGGGCGTGGCCATGAAACTTCAAAGCCTCTTTGCTTAAATTTTTTATTTGAAGGGATTGCCTCCGCCACCTTGGGTGCTACTGTCAAAGACGCGAATGGCAATGACTTTGGCTTCAGCAGTTTTGATGGTTTGCGAGTACAAATCACATTGAATAACGGTCTTTCTTCCCTTTACTTCGGTGACCTTGGCTTTCAAAAGTACAGGATGGTTATTGGAAGTAGGTCTAAGGTATTTGACCTCCATCGTTCCCGTTGCGTAGCGATATTCCGGCAGGGTGTTCAACGCCCGATTTTCGATCCGGTAGGCATGTGCCATGGCCGTACACATTGAATGGCAATCGATTAGGGTAGCCATGATGCCACCATTGAGCAAGTTCGCCCAACCGTGGTATTTTTCCTCGGGCATCCATTCACAATAACTTTCTTCTCCTTCCCAGTAACTCTTAATTTGGAGTCCTTCGTGATTGTTTTTTCCACAACCAAAACATACATTTTCGTGCATGTGGTCCTGAAAATAATCTTTAGGCGGTGTAGTTGGGTTCATGTTAATCATTCAATAGCGTGAAGTAAATAGCAACCTAAAGATACGATAATCTTGGCTTACTCTTTCATCAGCTTAACGATGGTTCGGTAAACCAACTCGGGAGAAGGTTTTGAAAAATAGTCTCCATCATCCGCATAGGCCGGGCGATGTGCTTTGGCACTAATTGTAGTTGGAGGAGCATCCAAATAGCGATAACCGCCTTGGACTTCCAGTACCTCCTGCATCATGTAGGCCGTTGCTCCACCGGGGACATCTTCATCCAGGAAGACAATCCGGTTGGTCTTTTTGAGGGACTCAATGATGCGGTGTTCCAAATCAAATGGCAATAGCGTTTGTACGTCAATCAGTTCTACGGAAATGCCCCGCGCGGTCAATCTTTCGATGGCCTCCTCTGCGATCCGAACGCAAGAACCGTAAGTGACCAAAGTAAGGTCAGTCCCCGTTTTCAATACCTCAGGAACGCCTAGTGGTACGGTAAATTCTCCCAAATTACTGGGAACTTGTTCTTTCAAACGATAGCCATTCAAGCATTCCACTAAGATCGCAGGGTCGTCAGATTGCAACATGGTATTGTACAGGCCTGCTGCTTGGGTCATGTTTCGAGGAACCAAAAGATAAATACCACGCATGGAATTCAGAAGTAGGCCCATTTGAGAACCGGAATGCCAGATTCCCTCTAGCCGATGCCCTCGGGTACGGATGATCAGGGGCGCAGCTTGGCTCCCATTGGTTCGATAGCGTAGCGTTGCCAAATCATCGGTCAAAGGGGAAAAGGCATAAGGCAGATAATCCAGATATTGAATTTCGGCAATTGGTCGTAGACCACGAATGGCCATCCCGATAGCTTGCCCAACGATCGTCCACTCGCGAATCCCCGTATCAAAAACTTTTGAGCTGCCATATTTGTCTTGCAGGCCAGCCATCCCTTGATTGACATCACCAATTTTTCCCACATCCTCACCAAAGGCATAAAGCACATCCATTTTGGCGAAAGCCTGATCGAAAAATTGATTCAAAATTTCATAGCCATTCTTCGTAGGGCCGTCTTCCTGAAAAAGGGGAGGAATGACAGGAACGCGAAGGGCGGATTTAGGACTTTCGCTGTATAAATGGGTACTGTAAGCCCTTCTTCCCGTATCGATCAATTGGTCCATCCATTGGTTCAATTGTTCCTTGGCTGCCAGTGATTGGCCTTCTGTTTGGAAAAGCAATTCCTCTGCATTCTCCAACAAGGTACGCCAAGTGAATTGCTGACTTTTTTGTAAGGCTTGAATGGCTTGCGCTATGGGGGCTTTGTCTTCACTTTGTTGTAACCACGCTTCGTAGATTCCCAGGAGTTTTTCTTTTTCCGCTTGAAAGGGGGCTACAAAGTTGCTCCAAGCCTGTCTTTTTCCAGCTCTTGCAGCTTGAATGCCTTCTTTGATAATGGCATCCGTTTCTGCTCGATCCGCAATGTCATTTTTGATAATCCAATCTTGAAAACGGGTCAGGCAGTCGAAGTCGATTTCCCACTGAAGTCGTTCTTTGGATTTGTATCTTTGGTGGGAGCCCGAGGTAGAATGTCCCTGTGGTTGGGTACATTCTTGGATATGGAAAATGGCTGGTGTGTGGGTCGTTCTTATTTTTTCAATCCCTTTCTCAAAAGTATCGCAAAGTTGGGCGTAGTCCCATCCTTTGATGGTATGAATATCGAGGCCTTCCCCCTTTTCATTGACTCGAAAGCCTTCTAGGACCTCCGAGATGCTGCCTTTGGTCGTCTGAAATTCGGTGGGGACGGAAATACCAAAGCCATCATCTTGAATGATAAAGGCGATGGGGACCTTCATGACACCAGCCGCATTAATGCTCTCGAAAAATACCCCTTCAGAAGTACTGGCATCTCCTAGGATACAAAAGCTCACCTCTTCGCCATTAACGGAAAGCTCCGCTTTTGTACTGCTTGGATTTTCACGAAACTTTTTCGACGCTAGTGCCAAACCGAGTGCGTGAGGAACCTGACCCGCAAGTGCCGAGAGTGAAGAAGCAACGTTATATTTTTGCTTTAGCGGCATAAGATTTCCCGCTTTGTCGAAAAATGGAGTGCTAAAATGATTGTTCATCTGGCGGCCGCCAGAAAATAAATCGTTTTGGGTATCACCGTAGAGGGCGGCAAAAAAATGCTGCGCAGTAGCCAAGCCCTTGGCGAACATAAAGGTCTGCTCTCGATAATAACCCGACCAGAAGTCCCCTTTCTTGAAATTTCTGGCCATGGCAATTTGTGCGAGTTCCTTGCCCGCGCCCCCGATGCCAAATTTGGCTTTTCCCGTGAGCACTTCCTTGCGCATTAAGAGACTACACTCCCTACTCATCGAACAAATCCTCAATTCTTCAAGGATCTCTTTCTTACTGGTCGTCTTGAACTTTTGGTTGAGATGCGAGATGGATCTTGTTGTCATTATTTGGTGATATTTGATATTGGCTTGTACAAAAGTAAGAATTAATTGGTGGATTGTCCAATTAATCGATTGTTTTAACCAATATAGTTGTCAATAGTTTTTGTTCGCTTATCATTTTTGTCTAAAATAGCGTGGTCTTTACATTATGGTCTAAGCATTGATGCAAACGATAAATGAATCCATAGTACTTTCATTTACAGTCACTTCGTTGTGCTTAAAATTGATGGTATAAAGTTAAGTGGCTCTTCGGAACGAATCATTGACGACTCCCGAGAAATCATTCGATCTAAAAGTGCATCTTTTTATCGAAGTTTTTCCCTTTAATTATCTGATAACCAAAATACTGTGTATTTTTAGCAATGGATTAAAATATTGATATGACCTTGAAGAAAAATAAGCGATCGCCAGGACGTCCCAAAGAAAGACAGCAAGCAGATCTGGATAAAATCCTGAGTATTGCGACAAAATGCTTTGCCAAGAATGGCTACGGAGGAGTAAGCATTAGTTTATTGGCCAAAGAGGCGGGGATTGCCGATTCTCTCCTTCATTATCATTTCGGCAACAAGGAAGAGTTGTGGAAAAAAGCGGTCTCCCATACGGGGAATAAAATTATCGCTGAGATGGAACAATTGGTCCCGCTCATCAAGCATCTCGATGGGATTGAACAATTGAAGATTCTCAACAAAAAGTTATTGTATTACTCGGCGACTTACCCAGAATTTCAGCAAATTGTCATTCAGGAAGTGTTCTCCAAATCGGTCCGCTCCAATTGGTTGATTGAAAATGCATTGGATTCTGTTTTTACCTATTACGATCAACTCATCGAACAGGAACAGGCCAATGGAAAGCTAAAGAAGGTACCTTTGGCCAATGTCTACAGTTTCATCATTGGATCCCTAGTGACGCTTTATTCGCGTTCTTACCTTATCGAGCAACGCTATGGAGTCGATCCCTTCCAACCCGAGCAACAGGAGTTACACGCCGATACCATTAACGATTTGATTTTTAATGGCCTGTTAAAAAAGTAATGATCCTTATTGGCAATGGACGGTAAAAAAAATAATTAATTCATTTGTTCCGTTGATTTTAAAAAATTGAGATGATGAAGAATTGGTCCGGTTATTTAGGTTGGGAGCCTGAACAGCTCTTTCGCCCCAGTCGGGAAGCAGAAATTGTACAGATCGTACAGCGGGCAGCGGAGGAAAACAAAAAAATCAGATTGATTGGTTCTGGGCATTCCTTTACGCCACTTTGTCCAACCGATCATTTCCTCATTTCCCTAGACGATTATAAAGGCATCGTGGCTGTAGATTCAGAGCAAAAACAAGTGACCGTCAGGGCGGGTACCAAGCTCAATGAGCTTAGTTCACTTCTGGATGAGCATGGTTTGGCTTTGGAAAACTTGGGAGACATTGACGTCCAAAGCATTGCCGGAGCCATCAGTACGGGAACGCACGGAACCGGTCGAGATTTTGGTAATTTGTGTACCCAAATCCAAAAGGTCAAATGGATCAATGGTCTGGGCGAAATTCAAACTTGCGGACGTCACCAAAATCCAGATTTGTTTGCAGCGGTGGTCCTTTCCCTGGGAGCTTTGGGCATTCTCATCGAAATCACCATCCAATGTGTACCGCGCTACAATTTGCAGTTGAAGGTGGAAAAAGTTGCGGTAGACCAACTACTGGCCGATATCGATCAGTACAATGCTGCCCATCGACATTTTGAATTTTACTGGTTTCCCAACACCCCTTATGCGATGACCAAAGCGGTCAATCCAAGTACAGACTCTGCCGATGCCGATACCTTTAAAAATTATCTACAAGAGGTTGTACTGGAAAATTATGCCATGATTGCCATTTCAGAATTGTCGACTTACTTTCCCTCGTGGAGTCGAAAAATTAGTCGCTTTGCCGCCAGTACTATTGATACCTACCAAAAGACCAAACCGAGTCATAAGGTCTTCTCTACGGTGAGGATGGTCAAGTTCAATGAAATGGAATACAACGTGCCCATTGAGGCCTACTCAGCAGTAAAGCAAGAGATCATTCGTTGGGTCAACCAAAACAATACAAAGATCATCTTTCCTTTGGAAAACCGTTTTGTGAAGGGCGATAACATCATGTTAAGCCCTGCCTATCAAAGAGATTCTGCCTACATTGCTGTTCACGTTTATCACAAAATAGATTCAATGGCAGTAAAGTATTCCCGAAAATCTTTT
>JBCCSR010000278.1:0-6566 GCA_039199865.1 Bacteroidota bacterium | reverse complement strand
CTCTTCGGTACTTTCTTCATTGTATTCAAACATGTACAGCGTTCCGAGATAAAACTGCGATTTGCTTTTTTTATACAAGCGAAAGCGAGGCCCCGTCCCCAACAACCATCTCATCTTTAACTTGATCAATTGATTGTATTGCAATTGGGTAAAAGCTTCCCAGGCCAACCAGTCGTTCGTCTGGTAATTGTAACGAATATGCTGAAAGCCATCATCCACAAATTCATTTCCCTCTGCCTTTCCCAAGTTATATTGTCCGAGATACAAGAACAAGTGCCGGTGTCGCAAATGTTCTAGACGATAGTCGCCATTGATGGAAAACAGTTGAGCACCGTTTTGAATCAAATTGAATTTCACATCAACGTAGCCCATCCAAAGAACGGTATCCCGGACGGCGGTTCGTTTATCTTCTATGTTGACAATCTGAGCGAAAAGGGGAAGGCTCGCAATCAGATAACACCAGGTGGTAAGCACAAAGCGCTTCATTTGGCAAGGGTTTTTATCCAGGCGATTTTACGGTAACGGTAATTTTCTGTTCCACAAAATCTACTTCCAATAGTTTTTTATTGACCTTACTGTTTTTGAGCAACCAGTTGGCTAGCGGACTTACGATTTGCTGTTCGATGGCTCTCTGTAGTGGCCGAGCACCGTAGCGTTCGTCGAAACCAACGGATGACAAGCGATCAATAACTCGATTGCTAAAGGTCAGGTTCAGTTTTCGCTTGGCAAATCCTTCCCGTTCGTTTAATTCGCGAAGTTCTTTCAGACAAATTTGCCGAATATCCTCCGTCCCCAAACTATTGAAGAAGACCACTCCATCGATTCGATTAACAAATTCAGGTCGGAAAAAATTGTTGATTGCCGAAAAATACGCCGCTTCATCATCTTCCATTTTGGCAAAGCCAATGGACTGTCGGTTGGATGCTCCCAAGTTGGTGGTCATGATGATAATGGTATTTCGAAAATTCACCACTCGACCGAAGGCATCTACGAGTAGCCCCTCGTCTAAGACGGTCATCAAAGCATCGAAAATCGAGGGGTCTGCCTTTTCCACTTCATCTAGCAATAAGACGGAAAATGGTCGATCCCGAATATCTTGTACCAGTTTTCCCACTTCTCGTCCGGCACCAATGAAGCGTGTAATTTGCGAGGGATGCTGAAATTCGCTCATATCAATGCGAATCAGGGGAAATTGTTTCTGTCCTTTTCCAAAAAAATAGTTGGCCAGACATTTGGCACTAGCCGTTTTTCCTACTCCCGTTGGACCAGCAAATAATAAAGTTTGAATGGGTTTATAAGGATTGTTTAAACCCGCCTTAAACACTTTGACGATACTACACAGCTTGTCGACCGCCGCATCTTGGCCGATAATATTGGAATTGAAATATTGTTTGAGTTCCTGGGAGTCGAGCATCAGATCATCTCTCAGAAAAAGTTCGGGTAGTCCCGTTTGCTTGACAAAAACGTCAATGACTTGCTCTTTGGCGACAGCTCCCGTCTTATTGATTTTGGCTTCGTTGACGCATTGACCAATCAATTTGATGATCTTTCCCGGAAAACTTTCATAGGGATAATATCGCAACAACAAGCGGTAAGCCAATGACAAGCCATCTTGATGCAATTTGACTTTTAAGTTTTGGCTGCTGAATTCCGCAAAACGATCCATGATCGCATGGATTTTTGTTTCCGGCATTTCCTCTACTTTAACAATCTGAAAGTTTTCGACAAACCCAGGCAAGAGGCGCCGCATGCTTTCCAACTCTTGCTCCGTCACTTCCCCCACCATCTTTAGTATGCCTCTTTGCAAAAAAGACATCATAAAGGCAGCTACGCTATCTTCTGCTCCAGTACCGCCAATTTGCATCAGTCTTACCATATCTAAAATCCAAAGGATACCGGAATCTGCGTGCAATTCTTCTAGCATGTTCTCGCAGGTCTCCTCCCATTCTCCCAGGTATTTTGAGCTCGCGGTAATGCGTTGCGGCATCAACTGCCAAAAATTCATCTTGATGTTCAGACCACTCCCCTGGATTTTGCGAATGGCTTGCATCAAGGCCGCACTTTTGCCCACTCCGTGTTTGCCTACCACCAAAACATTTGCCCGATTATTGATCAATTTATCGATGATATCCACAACAATTTCTTCCATTTCCCAGGCCGCCTCAGGAAAGATATTGCCCTTTTTCTTGAATGATTTGGGATAGGGGTAAGGTATGGCTAGTCGAGATAATGTTTCGATTCTTCTTTGGGCAAAATCTGGTTCCTTTTGCTTGTATTTGCGATCTTCATTGATCCGGAGAGTGATTTGATCCAACTGTGGCTTCTGCCGCATCAAATGACGATGCAATTGCTCTGGACTCAATTGATTGAGCAAGTCCGCGGCAAAGTGATTGGCGAGTGACTTGAATTGCTTGGGCTCGTAATAATAAAAACTCTCGTTGAAGGCGGGTAGATAACACTCGTAGTAGCCATTTTCAGTTTCACCATACACCAAAGCGACGGGCACACTGAGCATGTCTTTCATCGGATAACGTCCTGTCTTTTCTTTGTAGGCAGGTCGGATTTTGACCTCAATGACTTTTAAACGAGGCTCCAAAATGTCCATGTAAGGATAAAAATCCTCTTTTTTGTACTGCCGAGTGATAAAATCAGACAAAGTGGTTTTTAGTCGTTTTAAATCCTTCTCTACCATTTGGTAATCCGCTCCTACCAAAATGCCCAAGACCGCATCTTCTTGCAATTGATAATACAATAAAGGATAATTGATCTTGATCATAGACCCAAATATAAACAATCCAGGTTTTAAAAATCAAGAATCTTGAATTCACCGAAAAAAATTACCCTCCATTATATTTTAGCGGACCATCAGCTTTCCACTGGCCAGTAATTGATGTTGATCGCTGATGGAGAAGAAATACATGCCCCCTTTTAATTGCGCTCTCCACAAGCGAAATGACGGACCAGAGAAGGAAAAGGACCTCACTTTTTGTCCCATCATATTGTAAAGACTAAATACGCCCTCTTCGATAACAGCCCCACGAATTTCGAAAGTGGTACTCTGCTCAAAAGGATTGGGATAGACCTCGACCTGTACCTCTGGTTCAATCGGGTGATGAATGCTGACTGGGATCAATAGATCTCCCACGGTGTGAACGGTCGTATTGGTGATGACCGGAGCATTATAGTCAAAAAAGATAGCGGCTTGATTAAAAATTTGGCTCCCCAAAGGCAAATCAACTTTTTGGTCAATCTGAAATTTTATAAAGCCATTAGAGGCAACTTGATTAACATTGCTATCTGGCAACATGATGTCTTTGAAAGTAAAGACCAAGACCCCTTCTTCATTAAGATCATACTCGTAAGGATGACTAGAGGCTAGCAAACGAATGGAGCTCAAATCCAATAACTCACTAATCTTATCGCTGATCACAACATTGAAGGCGGTATCCGTTCCGGTATTTTGAAAGCGGATGAAGTAATCAATCGCTTGGTTTTGGTCAATGTAATGGTCCGTTCCCCTGCCCAGTGGAAAACCCGCTTTATCATTCGGATCAAAAGCGCCAATATTGGTTTGACAATCAATATCAATAAAAGCATCCCCATCGTCTTGTGCGAAAATCTGGACAAAGCCAGTTGAGGGATCAAAACTACCACAGGCTTCCAGATCAATACTCGGTCGACTCCTCCCGGGATGATGCGCCTCTTGATCTGCCTCTAGCCGAAAACTTGAGCCATTGGCGGCAATCCACAAGTCCAAACTTTCTTCGGGGTTCAGTTGAAAAGTTCCCTCCATAAATGATTCATCATTTTCAATCAGCAGATAGTCCAAACTCGTTTGCATTGGCGCAATCCCCACATTGGAGATGGAGAAGTGGAGAGAATCGCCCTGACAACTTCCATCCAATTGGACACTTGCTCCAGACCAATCAGAAGGGATCCAACAAATAGAATCTGGAAAAATCCGCGCTTCAACACAGTGACTGATGCCAAAGGGGATGGAATCGCAGTTACTTGCATCTCCCAATGCGACCTGAAAAGTAAAAGATCCACCTGTCCAAACCTCAAGATCACCCAGTTCGATTCGAATGCTATCTCCAAACTGCTCAAAACTATGATTGAGACTCGATTCAATCAATGTCATGTAAGGATCCAAAACAATCTGGACATACGCATCCGTGGCGAGGGTCGTTCCATTGTTGCGGTAGTTTACGATGTAGGTATTCTCAAAGCATCTCCGCAACAGTGGTGTAGTAATAGATACCTCCAAGGATGGACAATTGATGGCCGCTTGGGCAACATTGTCAAAATGGATGATTTGATTGGTCTCAGAAAAAGAAATTTGTTGAGTTGGTTCACAAAAATCCCAGTACTCATCAAGTGGATAAAAAGTAATTTGATACGCTCCTGTATCTAAGGCTAGGGCATATTGACCACTCTTGTCGGTAAAATCATAGTATTGTTCATTGTCTTTCGCGGCTTCAACTACCCATCCCGCTAGAACATTCTCCTCGTTGTCCTGAACACAGTTTGCATTTTCATCCCAGTACAAGCGCCCTGTAAAACGATTGGTAAGACTATTGCCGTCACTATCTACTTTCACCAGATAGGCATCGTAAGTATCATCAATGTTTTGGCTATGCCCCGCGAGGAAAAAACCACCGTCCTCTGCCTTTACAAAATCTCCCAACACAGCATTTTTGCCTCTTCCATAATGTTTGACCCATTGCACCTCTCCCAACGCATTGAGTTTCATCAAAAAGAAGTCGTTGATGCCTGGCGTGAATGTCTGAGTATAACCTGCGATAAAAAAGCCCCCGTCCTCCGCTTGGTGAATGCCTACAAATTTAGGATCAACCAAACTTGCTATCTTTCGATGCCAAATTTCATTGCCATTTCCATCCATTTTGTAAACACTAATGTGGGGAGGATCAGTACTAACATATCGCGTTCCAGCAACAATAAAATTTCCATTTTCTACCTCGATGATATCGTCGGTGTAAACGCCCGTTTCAATTAGCTTCTCCCAGATAATTTCTCCTGCAAAATTCAAGCGTTTGATCACACTTTTTTGATGAGTAGAAGTAACAAAATTCCTCCAAATTCCAATAATCATAATATCGCCATTGCTCGCCTCAGTTAGCCCTTCCAGAAGCGTTGCGTGTGGCCCCTCCGTAAAAATTTTAAACCATAATTTTTCCCCCTCCGCCGTCACTCGGTTTAACATTCCCAGATGAGCATCAAGTAAATGATGCCTATTGTCGCCAATCATTAAGTAGTCTCCATTAGCTGCTACCGCAATTTGTTTAGCATGAGTAAAATTATTCAGCGCCTCGTTCTGCACCCATATGGGCTGGCCAGTTGGATCTATTTTTCGTAAGACAGGATCTTCGTAGACGACAGTTAGCCCGATATCATTGGTCACCAATAGATGTCTACCATCTGCTCCCGTAAAACAGTCCCCAAAGCTGAGATCAAAATCAGCAAAATCAACATCGGTGTACTCCCATTGTAATTGACCGAATTCATCCGTTTTGTATAAGATGGGATATCTAATATTGTCAATCGTTCGAAGGCCCGCCATCAAGATGCCACCATCTGGTGTTTGATCGGCAGAAAAGATTTGTTCATCATAAATGCCACCATAGTTTTTTTCCCAACCCTGGGCATTTAAGAGAAAGGGAAAAGCGAAGAGAATTAGAATAAACGAGACTTTCATTGTGCAATTAGTTTTCATCGGAAAATGCAGACCTATTGGGGATGCCTATTTGGGATCCCAAATATTGTCCGAGTTAGTTTCCTCAAACAATACTCTTTCGTTCTCAAGCTAAACATTGCCCCCCTAAACACCAATCTACGACCACTAACTTTTTGATAATTTTAGACAATCTCATGTACTTGGTCATCCGAGTTCTGTTAATAAAAAGTTAATCTGGAGCTACTCATCCACCAAAAGGAAAGATTTGAGCGTCAGTTGTACATGTTTATTGCAGCAAGCTAGCAATAGGTCATACGTTCACTTCTAAAATTACCAATGATGAATAAAAAAACCAGTATCCTACTCGCCTTTTTGTTTTTAAGCATTTACCACCTTCCACCCGTTAAAGCATTTTTTAGAAATACCACCGAGAAAATATGGCAATCTGACATCAACATTACTATTGCCACCAGAAGCGATCAACAACACCGCATTCAACTGGCCCTGCTACTAGATACCTCCAACAGTATGGATGGCTTGATTGAACAGGCCAAATCTCAATTGTGGAAAATGGTCAACGAATTGGCAGAGTCGACCAAAGACGGCCGCACTCCCGAAATAGAAATTGCCTTGTACGAATATGGTAACGATCAACTTTCTCCCATGAAGGGCTATATTCGGGAGGTCGTTCCACTCACTTCTGATCTCGACCACCTCTCTGAAAAATTATTTGAATTGAATACCGATGGAGGTGAAGAATACTGTGGTTTTGCCCTCAAAACAGCGATTGAAAATCTGACTTGGTCCGATAAAGCGGATAATCTAAAAATTGTATTTATCGCGGGGAATGAAGGTTTTGATCAAGGCCCTG
>JBCCSR010000277.1:0-6567 GCA_039199865.1 Bacteroidota bacterium | reverse complement strand
TGGAAGTTTGGGTACTTCTGGTTCGGTCGCTTTCATGTTTGACCGCAATTGCCAATTCAAGATTAAAAATGAAGAGATGGATCTAGAGGAATTAGAATTAGAATTGATCGATTTTGGAGCAGAAGAGGTATTCGAAGATGAGGATGGCATTATGATCTACGGTGCTTTCGAAAACTTTGGCTCGCTGCAAACAAGTTTGGAAGAGCGATCCATTGAAATCATCTCCTCAGGATTTGAGCGCATTCCGAACGTGACCAAAAAATTGACGCCCGAGCAAGAAGCAGATATTGAGAAACTCCTGGAGAAGATTGAAGATGACGATGACGTACAAAACGTCTATCACACCATGGCCTAGTGGTTTCCAACCGCTTGATCGCTCTTTGCTAATCTATTTGGTCTAACTTCAGAAGACCCAATAATTTGTACAAATCAAAAACCCACAAGCTGGGGCGTTGCGATTGTAGGTTCTTTATGATCAATCGGGCAGTTAGCCGTTCTATTCCCAAGAATAGAAAACCCAGTTTCATCGCTTTTATTTTTCGATAGAACCGGAGCAATCGCGTATCCAAATCCGATCGTTGCCTGCTGAGGTATCGTAAGTTTTCAAGGGCTTGTTGGCTTTTCCGAAGAAAAACATCCCATTTTTCGAGCCCAATATGCTCCAGCGGATTGTCTAGATGGATTAATGGCACTTTTTTCTGGGCTAGAGCCAAACCAAATAAGGTATCTTCATGGCCATACTGTTTGAGCCTCTCATCCAACTGAATATCCAGGAAAATGGCCTTTGGAATCAAGAAATTATTGGTCATAAAGGAATGATAAGGGGCTTTTTGACGTTGACTGGCACTTTGCTGCTCTCTTTGGGTCCCATAATACCAATGAAAATAGAGCGTAGGATCGGCTGGAGCCGTTTCGGCGTAGGAACGTCCCCCGTAGAGCAAAGTCCCCGGTACCAGTTGGTCGAGGTACTGCTGGATATAATTGGACTGATTGACTTGTGAATCACAATCCATAAATAAAAGGTAGTCATACTGCGCTTGCTGGGCCAGAATGTTTCTAATTTTTGCCCGTCCTACATTTTCCGATAATTCTTGGTAGTTTACCTTTTCTTCAGCACCCAAATCCCGATTCATCTCCTGAAAGGGAGCAGAGGAAGCATCATCCAAACAGCGGACTTCATAGACAATCCCTGCTGCTTCACACTGCTCAACAAGTGTTTTGACCAAGGGGCGAACATCAAAATGGAAAACGGGAATCAAAACTGACAACATAGCGTAAAAATAAACATTCTGTCAAGGATGACCATTGCTACTGTCGTGTTTTGAGTGAGTCGAATGCCGTAATTGCTTATCTTTGCCCCGTTTTTCTGACTTTCTGAGGATTAATGTCAAAAAAGAGGCTTTCAATCCAAACTGAAAGTAATGAAACTTGTTGTACTATCATAAACTTGTTCAAAAGATGGAAGTAACGAAGCAACTAGCCACAATGCTCAACGCCCCCCAATTGCTGCCCGAATTAAAGGCCATTGGCAAAAAAGTGATCAGTGGAGAGCGGGTGACTCCAGATGAAGGTCTTCTGCTTTACGAAAGGGGAGAACTGGCTTTTGTAGGTGCACTAGCCAATTTTATTCGAGAAAAGAAACACGGAGACAAGACCTATTTCAATCGCAATTTTCACCTGGAGCCCACCAATGTTTGTATGTACACTTGTACCTTTTGTAGTTATTCTCGCTTGATCAAAAAGCGCGTAGAAGGCTGGGAGTACACCAAGGAGGATATGATGGAAATGATCAAGAAATATGATGATCAGCCCGTTACCGAAGTACACATTGTAGGAGGAGTGCTCCCCCAATACAATCTCAAATTTTATACTGACCTTTTTCAACAAATCAAAGCGCATCGTCCTGACTTGCACGTCAAAGCGCTTACCCCAGTGGAGTATCACTACATTTTTAAAAAGGGGAAGGTATCTTACGCGGAGGGAATGAAAATGATGAAAAAGGCGGGGCTCGATTCAATGCCAGGAGGAGGAGCAGAAATTTTTCATCCAGAGATTCGAGACCAAATCGCTGGAGGTAAATGTAGTGGAGATCAATGGTTAGCGATCCACGAAGAATGGCATAAACTAGGGATGCGTTCCAATGCTACGATGCTTTACGGGCACATCGAATCGTACAAGCATCGAATCCACCACATGGACGAGCTGCGTCAGCTGCAAGATCGGACGCAAGGTTTCCAAACGTTTATTCCACTGAAGTTTCGCAACAAAGACAATCAAATGGCGCATGTACCGGAATCGACTACAGTGGAAGATCTCCGAAATTACGCCATTGGTCGCATTTATCTCGATAATTTTGACCATGTTAAAGCCTATTGGCCCATGATTGGACGCACAACTGCTCAGATGGCACTTGCTTTTGGAGTCGATGATATTGATGGTACTATCGACGATACGACAAAAATTTACACAATGGCGGGTTCTGAAGAACAGCATCCAGCTTTGAGTACCGAGCAATTGGTAAAATTGATCCGCGCTGTCGGGCGCTCAGCAATTGAAAGAGATACTTTGTACAACGTGGTGACGGATTACACCGACCATGTATTTGCGGATGACGGCCTTTATCGAGGATATGTTTCCTTGCCAGTCGTCAACAAATAAATCTTAATGCAATGGAGAAAGAGCTTTATATTCTTCGTCACGGAGAAACGGAATACAACCGCTTGAAGATCGTACAGGGAAGTGGAGTGGATACAAGTCTAAATGAAACAGGTAGGGCACAGGCCAAGGCTTTTTACGAACGGTATCAAGACATTCCCTTTGAGCTAGTCATTACTTCCGCTTTGAAGAGAAGTCAGCAGACGGTCGAAGCATTTGGCAAAAAAGGAATTCCAACAGCGCATTTCTCCGAAATTAATGAGATCAATTGGGGCATTCATGAAGGCAAGAAAAGTCTGCCAGAAATGATTGCTCAGTACCAGGCCTTGATGGAAGATTGGAAAAATGGCCATTATGAGGCCCATCTGGAAGAGGGAGAAAGTGCGGCCGAGTTGGCCCAGCGACTCAAGAGGTTTTTGGAATTACTCAAAAGTCGTCCAGAACAGCGAATCCTGATTTGTACCCACGGACGAACTCTCCGGTGTTTGATGTGTTTGATCAAAGGGGATCCCCTCTCAAAGATGAATGAGATCCCTCATCAAAATACGGGTCTTTATGTCGTATACTTGGAACAGGAAACCTTTCGTGTTGTAACAGAAAATGATGCTCAACATTTGGAAAGTTTGCATTCTGCAAAAAACGATTAGTGAATTAGATTGATTTTATGAAAGTAAGTACCGTTAGCTATTTGAATACCAAGCCCTTCCTTTACGGAATGGTACAAAAAGGTTTGGACAAGGAAATTGACTTACAATTGGACATACCATCGGCGTGTGCGCAAAAACTCCGAGATGGAGAAGTTGATTTGGGGCTCGTTCCCGTCGCCATTATCCCAGAATTGGAAAGTCCTCACATCATTTCTGATTATTGTATTGGAACCGTCGGAGAAGTCAAGACGGTATGCATCTTTAGCGAATGTCCCATTGAGGAGATTGAATATTTATATCTCGATTTTCATTCTAGAACTTCCGTAAAGCTGGCCCAATTGCTGATGAAGCAGCACTGGAAAAAAACGCCCGTTTATCTGCCCGCAAAAGCGGGGTTTATTGATCAAATTAGTGGAAAGACAGCGGCAGTGGTGATCGGAGATCGCTGTATTGAGCTTTTGGAAAAGCATCCTTACATCTATGATTTGGGACAGGCCTGGATGGACTATTGTGGTCTTCCTTTTGTTTTTGCTGCCTGGGTTAGTAACCGACCAGTAGATCCCGAGTTTGTGCGGGTGTTGAATGAGGCCTTGGCCATTGGTTTAGCCCATATTCCTCAACTGATCTATCTTTTACCGACCCCTCATCCAAATTTTGACTTGGAGGCCTATTTTACGAAGTACATTAGTTATCATCTGGATAAGGACAAAAAGAAGGCGCTGGCATTGTTTTTATCTGCCATCTCTACTACTACCTTACAACCGAGCCTGGAGGAAGGCTTGAGTTGGGCTTAGCTGATACGCGGAATCATTTGCTTTTGGGACAATCAATATTGGGTCGTGTCAATAAATGTTAATAAGTAATGATTTTACTTGCAAACAATTACAAATTGATTAATAAAATATTTGAAAATAAAAATTAGAGTCCTTGACAATATACCCTCTTCAGGGTATTTTTGTCTAGTCAATGACAATCAAAAGCGCCTTGACTTGCATCTTACACAGATTGCACTTAATTTTGATGCGAAATGAAGAATCCTAATTATTATACTTATATCATTTGTTGCTGTTGTTGTCCACTATCAGAATGATGGAAAGGAGGCAATCAGTGACGCCTACAACAAATTATAATTCTCATACCTTTCCACTTTGGAAAGGTTTTTTTTTGCATACTACTTAATAAAATGAATTTACAAATGAAATATATTGGTACTTGTTGTTGCTGTTGTTGTTGTCACTTCGATCCCGGAGGAACAGGCCAGCACGTGCCATAGCCAATTGATAATCGATCTACGAAATCATATTTGCGCCTTCCTCCTCAGAGAAAGGCGTTTTTTTTTGCTCATTTTCAAAAAATAATCAAGCAATGACTTTATATACTGCAGCTCGCACCAGTTTTAATAAAAGAATCCAACAAGTTGAGAAACGCATTGGAAACACTCCTCTTTTTAAGGTCTCTCATGTGTACAATCATCCCAATATTACCATATACGCAAAATTGGAATGGCATCAACTTGGGGAAAGTGTAAAGGCACGTCCTGCCTTCCAAATCATCAAGCATGCAATTGAAGAGGGCTGGCTGGGTGCGGGCCAGCATCTTTTGGATGCAACAAGCGGCAATACCGGTATTGCTTACGCAAGCATTGGTGCTGCACTGGGCATTCCCGTTACCTTATTTTTACCCGAAAACGCAAGTGAAGAGCGGAAGGATATCCTCAAAAGATTAGGGGCCAATCTTATTTTGACCTCTCAACTAGAGGGAACAGATGGGGCACAGCGAGAAGCAAAGGCGCTGTATGAAAAACACCCAGATCGATATTACTACGCCGATCAGTACAGTAACGAACAAAATTGGCGGGCACACTATGAAACAACTGCTAATGAAATCTGGAAACAAACTCAAGGTAAAATCAGTCATTTTGTTGCGGGACTCGGAACGACCGGAACTTTTGTCGGAACCAGTCGCCGTTTGCGCGAACTCAATCCACAAATCCAACTGACCGCTTTGCAACCCAATAATCCACTACATGGTTTGGAGGGCTGGAAAGATTTAGAAACAGCCATTGTTCCCAAAATTTACGATAAGCATATTGCAGATCAATTTTTAGAAGTTGATACCATTGCCGCATACGAGATGGTCAAGAAAGTGGCTTTACAAGAACGCCTGTTGATCAGTCCTTCTGCTGCGGCCAATCTGCTGGGAGCCATTGAGGTGGCCACTCAAATTGAGGAAGGAGTCATCGTCACTACTTTTGCGGATAATGCGGAAAAGTACGGAGAGGTGATGAAACGATTGTTTTAATGGTTTCGAAAACAACTCGGTGTGCTCAAACATTTACTCGATAAAAATCAATGCCAATGAATTCAACAATTGTTTTGAATCAAGCCAGTGTCCAAACGATTGAGGCCCATGCATTAGCCACCTTTCCCGATGAATGCTGTGGTTTCTTGTATGGTGTTGATAGTGAGTTGCGACTGATTACTCAAGCGATACGGGTTGACAACAGTAAGGAAGGAGATCAAAGACGTCGTTTTGAAATTGCTCCTTTGGATTATTTGAAAGCAGAGCAATATGCACTGGACAATGAACTTCAATTATTGGGCATCTATCACTCTCATCCTAATCATCCCGCAATCGCATCGGAGCATGATTTGGCGAAAGCCATGCCTTTCTTTTCTTACGTGATTGTTTCGGTAATGGATGGAGTAGTTGCCGATCTGAAATCTTGGAAGTTAAAGGAGGCAGTACATCAATTTGCGGAGGAAGAAGTCCTAGCACAAAAGGCAGATACGATTTAGCACACTGTAATCTAAGTTAAGTCATTTGATCTATTCAGTGTTCTAACGAATTTTTTGAACAAAAAAAAATTAATCAATTTATCAACTATAAAATCATGGCAAAAATCATTATCCCAACTCCACTACGAAAGTTTACCGATAATCAATCTACTTTCGAAACCAATGGCAGCACCGTTAAGGAGGCCATTTTAGAGCTGACCAATCAGCACGCCAATTTGAGCAAACATTTACTCGATGGAGACAATAATATTCGTTCCTTCATTCGTATCTTCATCGGTGATGAGGATATGAATAGTCTAGACAAAGAAGCCACCTTGGTTTCGGACGATGCGGTCATTAGTATTGTTCCAGCGATTGCGGGTGGTGTTCAATAGAACAGAGCAAGGCAGTAATCCATGCTATCAGTTTCCTCTAACAGTACATTGGAAAGGAGGAGAAAATCTTGAATAGGAAAATTTTTACATCCC
>JBCCSR010000276.1:0-6586 GCA_039199865.1 Bacteroidota bacterium | reverse complement strand
TACCGACGAGCCTACCTTTAGCCTTCAAACCAACGGAGATCATCACCTTTTTCTCTTTTCTACAGTCATCGAAACGCGAAAAGGAGAAGGAAGGAGAAGTGGAAATTTCATCATCATTGATGAAAAATTGATTATTTTGACCATTATCTCAGCCGATTTACGGAGGGAAAAAACCAGCCAAGACAATGCCCCAATAAGTCCAGCTACGCTTCAGCATTCCCTACTTTATCCCAACCCCAATACGGGTATCGCTTACCTGGAATACGAAGTCCAATCAGCAGATTTTGTCCAAATCGAATTGATCAATCAGGAAGGAAAAGTAATTCGCGAATTACAGGCCAATACTTGGCAATTGATCGGAATGTATCAGCTGCGCATTGATAGTAATGGACTTCCTCCAGGTACTTATTACTGTAGGATAAAAACACCACAAACAATCATTGATAAAACAATGATCAAGCAATAGGATCGCATACAAAAATGAACACGCATCTAAAGGGCTAAAGTGCCAAGCATCTAGAAAAAATGAAAAAAAATAATCTCACTTCGAAATTTCCTTTTCATGACCTTTGAATTATTGAAGTGATTTCAAAACTAATTTTTTCTCATTAAAATTTACCATCATGAAAAACACTCGTTTAATGCTGACCACCTTAGTTTTAGCGCTACTATTTTCTGCCTGTAACCAAGACCAGCAGGTACTGGAACCGGTAACAATGGATTCAAAAGCGTTATTGTCTGTCTTGCTCTCAAAGGAATTGGCTACTGGCAAGGGCTCGGCCATTGGAGATCAGTTGTACATCAATTTGCAAGAAGAAGCCTTGAGTGATGAAGTAGTAGCTGCCATTCAAGCAGGTGCTTTAGACAAAATTGTTCCAGTTGAGTATAGCATGGAACAGATGAGTCATATCATCAATTGGAATGAAGTAGAAGCCAGTCAGTCAACCAATACCGCTTCGGTCAGAATCCCTGGCTGTCGTTATCTGGGATGGACCCAAGATCCTAGCGGAATCATTTGGGATTGGTGGCTCTGTCCCGAATAGCTTAACCATAGCCTAAAAAGGAGTTTTGTATAGTTTTAGTGTTATTTAATTTTTTTTGGAAATGCGATTAGCATAAAATTAATGTTCCAAGATTAGCTTAGATTAGTATAGGTTTAGCAAATCTAGACTTTTGAATTGAGGGAGATCATTGTTTATCTCCCTCATTTATTTTTTCACGGAAAGTCCTCCAAGCCAACACCAAAGCCAAGTCTTCAACTATTCCACGCTGCGATGAAATGATATAGAAAAATTCACTATATTTACTGCTCTAAACTTCGTTTTTAAGTTTGGTCTGAAACCATTAAGATCACCAATATGAACGCCGTAGAAAGAGAAGAACTCCGAGCAAAAATCAAACAAACGATTCAGGATACGCAGAAAAAGATCATCGAATTGGAAGAACTCACTCAGCCCATTAAACCCGAAAATTCCTTGGGCAGGGTCAGCCGTATGGATGCCATCAACAACAAAAGTGTTGCGGAAGCCGCACTGCGTACGAGCAAACAAAAGCTGAGTAAACTCAAGGTTGCACTCAGTAAAATAGACAAACCCAATTTTGGAATTTGTGTGTTTTGCAAACAAAATATTCCTCCAGCTCGCCTAATGTTTTTGCCAGAAAGCAGCCGATGTGTTCGTTGTGCCGACAGGTAGCGGGCATAAAAAAACAGGGCACAAACGCAAACGCGTAGCACCCTGTATAACCCCAAAAAACCAAATGAAAACAATCTACATAAATCCCTTTCTAAGGGATAATATGGACTGTAAGCTAAAATGCGCTACCAGTCTATATCAATTCAATTCGAATTTTTTTCCTGCTCCTCTTGGTACTTCGACACAACGCTTTCGTTGCTTTCTCGTACTTTCCAATTCTTGTTTTCAATAAATTCGATCTTTTGACGGCAGCTCATTTTAAAAGTCACATTTTACAAAAAAAAACAAAAAAAGACTAGCTTTACCCTAGCGTGGAGGCACTAAAACCAACTCATTTTCTTAAAAAAGTTAACATTTTAAGGAAAGCGTTTCCTCCTCAATTGAAGTAAATTTCAATTTTGTAAAGTTTCTTTAGCGCAACTAAAAGATGACCTATCAACCAATAGCGTCAAAATTTAATTCACATTAACGTACTTTTACAGAATTTAATTTCATTATTCCTTGTACGGAATGATGGATTGAAATTAAATTCCAAAGTCATGAGAGCGTAAAAAAGTTACGAAATTGTTAAAAAATGAGTTTTTTTTGTTGAGATTATTTAAAACTTAAGCATTTGGCCAAGATCAAGAAAATATTCGTCTGTACCAATTGTGGTGCAACATCTCCAAAGTGGATTGGACGCTGCCCCAGCTGCGAATCCTGGAACACCTATCAGGAAGAAGTTATATTAAAGGATACCAAACAAGAGGAAAAGAGAAAGGTATGGAAAAACCCGCAAACCAGTCAGGCGGTAGCCCAGCCCGTCGCGTTGGAGGAAATTACGGCGGGCAATACCCAACGCATGCTCACGCCAGATGATGAATTCAATCGAGTGCTCGGTGGAGGCATTGTTAGTGGCTCTCTCATTCTAATCGGAGGGCAACCCGGTATCGGAAAATCCACCTTGATGTTGCAGGTGGCCCTGGGGATCAATGCCAAAGTACTGTATGTCTCGGGAGAAGAAAGCGAGGAACAAATCAAAATGCGGTCTGATCGAATCGGACAGCCCGCCTCCGATTGCTATATTTTTACGGAAACCAATACCGGAAAAATCCTCAAGCAGGCGCAGCAGCTCGATCCTGATTTGATGATTGTCGATTCTATTCAAACCCTCTCCTCCCCTCATTTGGATTCTACCCCAGGAAGCATTTCTCAAGTCAGAGATTGTGCAGGGGAACTCCAACGCTTTGCCAAAGAAACGGGCATTCCAGTGATTGTGATTGGTCACATCACCAAGGAAGGCTCCATCGCGGGTCCGAAGCTACTGGAACATATCGTCGATTGTGTCTTGCAATTCGAAGGAGATCGAAATTACACCTATCGAATTTTAAGGACCATCAAAAATCGTTTTGGTTCTACTGATGAGATGGGGATTTACGAAATGCAGGCCAATGGTTTGAGGGAGGTTTCCAATCCTTCCGAGCTACTGCTTTCGCAAAATGAAGAAGACCTGAGCGGTAGTGCTGTTGCCGCTACGATGGAAGGCATGCGGCCAATGCTCATTGAAACCCAAGCCCTGGTCTCTACGGCCGTCTACGGTACTCCCCAGCGAAGTGCAACGGGCTTTGATTTGCGCCGCTTGAGTATGTTGTTGGCCGTATTGGAAAAGCGATGTGGATTTCAATATGGACAAAACGATGTGTTTCTCAACATTGCGGGAGGCATCAAGGTAGATGATCCAGCAATCGATTTGGCCCTAGTTGCCGCTTTGATCTCTTCGCTGGAAGATGTAAATGTCAACAGTGATATTTGTTTTGCTGGCGAAGTGGGCCTCTCCGGCGAAATTCGTTCCGTCAATCGGATCGAACAACGCATTCAAGAAGCAGATCGCTTGGGCTTTCAGCAAATCTTTATTTCAAAATACAATACCAAGGGGCTCGACCAAAACCGCTATAATATAGAGGTGGTAACGGTGGGAAAAGTGGAAGAATTGTACCGGGCACTTTTTGAGTAAATCCAGCTATTTTATCCCTCAATAGATTTACAACTGAAAATGATAACTTTTTGGCTCAATCTTTTGTTCTACTAACAACAGTACAAAGTGAAAATATCAAATGGTATCTCATTGGGTAAGCCTAGTATGCCATCATCAACTGTTAATTATTTCTATTATGAAAAACGATGCTCATTTTTCTGGAAATACCGAACAACAGCCCATCTTATTATTCGACGGCGTCTGTAACCTCTGCAATACTTTCGTCCAGTTTGTGCTACAGCGAGATCCCAAAGGCACCATTCGTTTTGCCTCCCTCCAATCGGATTTTGGCCAACGATTGCTCAAAAAATACAACTTCCCTACGGATAGTCTGGATACTGTCGTCTTGATTGAAAACAAGACCTTGTACAGTCATTCTGATGTGGGCCTTCGGGTGGTCAAACATTTGAATGGACTCTGGCCGGTCCTGAATATCTTTCGTTGGATCCCCCGTTTTCTTCGCGATCCGATCTACAACTGGATTGCTGCCAATCGGTATCGCTGGTTTGGCAAACAAGATCAATGTTTGATGCCCCAACCCGAGTGGAAAGATCGTTTCCTCGATGCTTGATCTTTCCTATTATTATCCCTAATTTCGCAGCCTTGTTGGATTCCAAAACTACTTCGTTCCCATGTCCTTTTCTGTCAGAAGATTGGGCATAATTGAAGCCTTTCGATGGAACTTTCGTAAGGAAAATTGGATTACTACAACAAATCAATCTTATTTTAAACTGGTTCTTTGCCAAAACTCGTGATGAACATTGCTGCAAAAAGCAGTAGCTCCCATTAGGGGCTTTGCTTTCCCCAATTGCTTGATCATGAGCTTTGTAAAAGAAGTAAAAACACAATTAGCATGGAAACCTCCACAAGTACTCAAAGGAGAAGTGAAATTGTCGACATTTTAAAAGCCCCTCCGATCAATCAAAATATTTTGGTCAAGGGATGGGTTCGTGCCTTCCGAGCCAATCGATTTATCGCCCTCAACGATGGATCGACGATCAATAACTTGCAAGTTGTCGTGGATTTCGAAAATTTCGAGGAGGAGCTGATCAAAAAAATTGGTTTTCATGCTTGCGTAGCCATCACCGGAAAATTGGTAGAATCACAAGGTTCAGGACAAGCCGTAGAAGTTATCGCTGAAGGCATCGAAGTGTTGGGAGGCAACGATTTGTCAGCATACCCGCTACAACCCAAGCGACAAACCATGGAGTTTTTACGCGAAAAAGCACATTTCCGCATGCGGACCAATACTTTTTCGGCCGTCTTCCGCATCCGACACGCAGTGGCCTTTGCAGTAAACAAGTACTTCAACGATAAAGGCTATTACTATATGCATACCCCTATCATCACGGGAAGTGATGCGGAAGGAGCTGGCGAGATGTTTCGGGTAACAACTTTTGAGGCCAACAAAGCACCATTAGACGATAGCGGCGCGGTAGATTACAAGCAAGACTTTTTTGGTAAAGCAACCAACCTCACGGTATCGGGGCAATTACAGGGAGAGATTGCCGCTTTGGCGATGGGTAAGGTCTATACCTTTGGCCCCACTTTCCGAGCGGAAAACTCCCATACTCCCCGCCACTTAGCTGAGTTTTGGATGATTGAGCCAGAGGTGGCCTTTTTCGATATTCATGACAACATGGACTTGGCCGAGGAATTCTCTAAATACCTCATCAACTATATTCTCGACAATTATCCCGATGATTTGGCCATTTTGGACAAACGCATTCAGGATGTAGAGAAAAATATGAAAAAGGAGGAGCGACGTCCCATGGGCTTGATCGAAACCCTACGCTTCGTAGTTGACAATGATTTTGAACGCATTACCTACACCGAAGCGGTTCGACTTTTGCAAAATTCTAAGCCTTACAAAAAAGGGCGATTTGAATTTCCAGTCGAATGGGGAAAAGATCTACAATCGGAACACGAAAGATGGTTGGTAGAAAAGAAATTTCAAAAACCAGTGATCGTTCGCGATTATCCGAAAGACATCAAATCTTTCTACATGCGTCTGAACGACGATGACAAAACGGTTGGCGCGATGGATGTCTTATTTCCAGGCATTGGAGAAGTCATTGGTGGTTCACAACGGGAAGAACGTTTGGATCTATTGAAAAAACGAATGTCGGAAATGAACATTCCCGAGGAAGAACTCTATTGGTATCTAGAATTGCGTCAATTTGGTGGTTGCCCCCATGCTGGTTTTGGGATGGGCTTCGAACGAATTGTGCTTTTCATCACGGGAATGAACAACATTCGCGATGTGATTCCTTTCCCCAGAACTCCGGGAAGCGCAGAGTTTTAAAGAACAATTTTGATTGTCTGGCTGTTCTTGATTGGTGAGTGCATCAGTCAAGAACATTTTTTTTAATGCTATGCTAGAAGTAAAAAACCTTACCAAGACCTACAACAGCGGGAAAAAACAACTCACCGTCCTGGACAATGTCAGCTTTTCCATAAGTCCGGGGGAAACTTTTTCTATTGTTGGCCCTTCGGGTAGTGGGAAAACAACCTTATTGGGTTTATGTGCAGGTCTTGATCGAGCCAGCCGAGGTTCAGTCTGGATCAACGGTACTTTGCTCGATCCTTTATCGGAAGACGAAAGGGCTGCCGTACGCAACGAAAATGTGGGGTTTATCTTCCAAAACTTCCAACTCATTCCTACGCTCACTGCATTAGAAAACGTTATGGTGCCCATGGAATTGCAAGGCCTGCCCAAGGCCGGCAAGATTGCAATGGACCTGCTCGATAAAGTGGGACTAGCGGAGCGTCACGATCATTATCCCCTCCAGTTATCAGGGGGGGAGCAACAGCGCATCTCTCTAGCCCGTGCCTTTTCCAATACTCCTAAAATTTTATTTGCTGATGAGCCCACGGG
>JBCCSR010000275.1:0-6620 GCA_039199865.1 Bacteroidota bacterium | reverse complement strand
GGATGCGATCAACTGGCAAACCCTCGGAGACATTCCCGGAGCAGGAACCAGTGCAGAGGGCACGACCTACCAATTCACAGACCATGCTCCCAACAAACGAAATTACTATCGCTTGATTCAAGAAGATTTCGATGGAGCGCAGACTGTGTCTGAGATTGTGTTTGTCGCCTTCGATAATGAGGAGAGGAACAAGATGGTGATTTATCCCAACCCAGTATCAAAACAACTACATGTTCTTGCTGACCATATCGAAGCCTTGGAGGTATTTGATTTATCTGGTAAAAAGGTGTTTAATCTTCCAGGGCCAGTTACGGAGGAAGGCATTGACCTCAGTGAGTTGGTCGCAGGCATTTACATTTTGGTCTTGAAATCAGCTGATGAAACCATTCGGCAAAAGTTGATTAAAAATTAGGCCTGACTGCTTCAAGTTTGCTTGATCCTTACTCTCAGGGCCAGCCACTTTTCAACGGAGAGACAACCATACTCTCCACTTAGCATCTGGCCATGAAATGGGCTTACAGACGGCACCCCTTCACAAGTTGGACCTCATTTGCCGCAGCGACCTCCCCGGCCTGTTGATGTTTTACCAATCCTCTGTGAAAGTTAATGGCTGTTTGGCAATAGAAAGGCTCGCCAAGAGAGACGAATAAAATGACGATTTGAAGAATGTCAATGGATTGGATTGACTCAATGGACGAACTACTTCCGAGATATTGCGCTAAAGAATTATCTTTAAGCTGAGATCATCTATTGATTGATGTAGTTTGAAAAAAGTCTAGAAATGAAACAATTGTTTGTTTGTCTTGTCTTTACGGTTCTTTGGGCTTGTGGCGACCAAACCACTCCGGCCGATGGTAAAAAAAGACAAGTTTTTCATTACAATCAACCCAACAACATTACTTCACTCGATCCTGCTTTTGCTCGCAGTCAAAACAACATTTGGGCCGTCGATCATATGTACAATGGTTTGGTCCAATTGGATGACGCATTGAACGTAAAGCCTGCCATTGCCGAGCGCTGGGAAATATCGGCGGATGGGAGGCTTTACACTTTCACTCTACGCGATGATGTCTTTTTTCACGACAGTGAGTGTTTCCCAAACCAGAAAGGGCGAAAGGTGGTCGCCGCAGATGTAGTGTATAGCTTTCAACGCATTCTCAATGAAAAAGTGGGCTCGCCGGGGACTTGGATTTTCCGAGGAAAAATTGCGGAGGAAAATCCATTCGAAGCCATTGATGATCGAACCTTTGTGCTGCGCTTGAGCAAAGCCTTTCGGCCAATGTTGGGCATCCTGACCATGCAGTATTGCTGTATTGTCCCAAGAGAGGCAGTGGAATTTTATGGAGCGGAATTTCGGCAAAACCCTGTAGGAACTGGTCCGTTTCGCTTCAAACGTTGGTTGGAGAATCAGGCCTTATTCTTGCTCAAAAATGAAAACTATTTTGAAACGGAAAACGGGATCGCTTTGCCTTATTTGGATGCCGTCAGGGTCAGTTTTATTGCCGATCGAAAAACAGCTTTTTTGGAATTGATCATGGGGAAATTGGATTTGATTTCTGGTCTAGAATCTTCCTATGTCAATGAATTATTGACGGCAGACGGGGAGTTGAGGAACAGTCGGGCCAGTATTCTTCAGTTTGGAAAATCCCCTTATTTGAATACGGAGTATTTGGGCATCAACATGGCTTTTGGTGGGGAGGAAAATCCCCTTCGCAATAAAAAAGTGCGACAGGCCCTCAATTTTGGCATCGATCGAGAACAGATGTTGCGCACTTTACGCAATAGCGTTGGGAAAGCAGCCAACTCCGGATTTACGCCTATCGGTTTGCCCTCTTACGCGGTGGATCAAGTACCTGCTTATCAATACCATCCCGCCAAGGCCAGTCAATTATTGGAAGAGGCCGGTTTTCCGGGAGGAAAGGGCTTGGCCGAAATTACCTTGATGACCAATAGCCAGTATCAGGACCTCTGTATTTTTATTTCAAAACAATGGGAAGACTTGGGATTAAAAGTACAGGTAGAGCTACAAGAATCCGCCACTTTAAGACAGATGATGACCAAGGGGCAAACGCCATTTTTTCGAGCCTCTTGGATTGCGGATTATCCCGATGCAGAAAGTTTTTTCACCGTTTTTTACAGCAAAAACCCAGCGCCACCCAATTACACGCGCTTTAAAAATGCCGAATTTGATCGGCTTTACGAACTGGCCTTAAATGAAAATGAGGATGAGAAAAGATATGAATTGTATCAATCCATGGATCGCATCTTGGTAGAGGAAGCTCCGGTTGTCTTTTTGTTTTACGACGAAACGGCCCTTTTTGCCCGCAGCAATATCAAAGGCTTGAGTAAGAATGCCATCAACTTACTATCGGTCAAACGGATTCGGAAAGAATGAGCTATTGGCCTTTTTGTAGGACTATTTTACTTTGAAAAACAGATTGATCTTTTTCTCTAATTTCTAGTAGATAAATGCCGTTATTCAAGCCTTCTAGCGATAGCTCAGTTGAGCTATTGGGGGCATTTTCCAAATCAAAGGTTTTGACCAGTTGCCCCATTGCATTGTAAAGTAAAACATTCTGCTTTGTAGGAGTAACCCCTGAATTCGATACAAAGAGCTGATCACTTGTAGGATTGGGATAGATGGAATACGCTGGTTGGGTAACGATCGTTTCGGTAGAAGTGAGGCCCATGTATTCCAGCTCAAGATTGGCCTCTGTTCCATCCTGAAAAATGGCAACCGCAGGGGTAATTGAAGATCCAATATTCATCGCCTGCTGAATGGGCGCATCGGCAATTGCATTGATTTTTACTTGAAAAATGACCGCTTCCGGATCCGGGCTGACCAACTGGGTGGTGGTCCAGAGGGTGGTAAGTGCTCCATTTTCCAAATGATTAAAACCAAAATTATTGGTGGATAAACCCATTTCCATCGAACGCTCCGTGAAGAGCACTTCTTCAATTTCAAAAATTTGCGCATCAAATTGTAGGGTAAATTGGTAACCTAGATATTGATGGAGCGCAGGTGCTTTAAAGTCGAGTACATAAGACTCTCCCGCAACTAGTGAAATATCTGGCGTATTGAAAATCAGCGGCATCGAATGGCGAGTGTCAGTCGTTGCCTGAAGAGTACTAGGATCTGCACTGCCCGTCACATCTCCGGTTTTGATGGCAATAAAATCGGCTGCCAACTGGCTTTCACTCAAATTGTTGTATTGAATGCTACCGAGGGCAGCATCGTAAACGGGAGCAAGCGGATCAAACACATGATCGCTGACCACAAAGCGCCAGGAAGGGGTTTGACTAAATACGGTATCGATATTCAGAATGAGTCTTTGGAGGAGAAAAATATCGCTGATATTAACGGCATTACTAGAGTTGACATCCGCTGCAATAATTTTGTAGGGACTGTCCAGCGGAGTGATATTGAGAATGTGATTTTGAATGAGAAAGACATCAAAAATATTGACTCCATTGCTGGCATTCGTATCTTTTTGGGGAATGAGCAAGGGACTGCTACCAAATGGAACATCGCTGAAGAGGAAGGAACCATCGCCCATACTGCTTAGGGAGACTTGCTCATTGCCATTAGTATATTGGATTTGAACATTATTGACGGCGGCACCTGCTTCTGTCAAAATTTCTCCACCTACTAAAAGTGGGCCTTGAGTGCCCGGTTTGACCGCTCCGGTGGCAGCAATGGCTGCATCTAGGGAATCGATAGTGGCTGCTTGTCCGGATCCTCTGGGATCCCATTGAACGCTTCGATCGGGGGCAATGACGGCAAAAGTGGGCGTGGCGAAAAAAGAGCCAAAGGTCCCACTGGTGTAGGGCATCAAAGCCGCCATGGCTCCACCGTCATTTCCCGCGCCAGTAAAGGTGAGGTCATGCATGGTTTCATAATCGTGGATATCCGCATTGTCATCAATTGAAAGAATACTCATGCTGAAAAATTCGACGTCCTCATTGCCTTCTCCCCATTCTTCGTACAAATCTTGTAGCGAAGGCGCAATGGCATTGCAGGCAGGGCAGGCCACGAACATTAGCTTTAGTACAACTGTTTTATTTTGGTCGAGATAATCCGCATACAAGCTATGGTCTTGTCCGTCGGTTGCGGAGATGGTGAAATCAGGAGCTAGCTGTCCAAAAAGAGAAGGAGCTAGGAGCAATAGAGACAATAAAATTGTGAGTTGGATTTTCATGAGATTGGGCATTGTTACACAGGATGACTTCCGAAAATAGAAGCCAACTAAAAATAAGTAAATTTCATCGAAAATGAAATATTGCTCCCCAATATGGTTACTTTTGCTCCTCAATAGTACAGAATGATGGAAAAAGTTGTTTTTCAAGATTTAGGGCTTATCGATTATAAAGAAGCTTGGGATTACCAGCAAGTAATTCTTAAAAAGACTATTGACAATAAGCTGAAAAACAGGAAGTTGGAGCAAGATGATCCAGCGAGGATTGAATCGCCTCACCATCTCCTTTTCTGCGAGCATCCACCGGTTTTTACCTTGGGGCGAAGTGGAAAAATAGACCATCTATTAATGGACGAAGCCAGTCGAGAAGAAAATGGCGTACAATTCTATAAAATCAATCGGGGAGGAGACATTACTTTTCATGGCCCAGGCCAGTTAATTGGCTATCCGATTTTTGACTTGGATCGTTTTTTTACCGATATTCATAAATATGTCCGTTATCTGGAAGAGGCAGTGATTCGACTTTTGGATCATTACGGACTCCAGGCAGAACGACTTGAAGGGTTTACCGGAGTTTGGTTGCCCGCCAAGGGCGAAAAGCCTCCACGTAAAATTTGTGCCATTGGCGTTCACCTTAGCCGTTGGGTGACCATGCACGGTTTTGCTTTGAATGTAAACACGGATTTAAAATACTTTAAAGGCATCGTCCCCTGTGGCATTGATGCCCAGGAAAAAGCGGTTACGAGTATGGCTCAGGAACTAGGACATCCCTTAGACTTCGCTCGCGTAAAAATGGAATTAAAAACGCACTTTTCCCATTTATTTGAATTTGAAATTATCCAGAACAATGAAGAAGGACATTCCACAACATAAAGTACAAGATTTGGCCATTGCCATTGTGCCGACAGAAAAGGATCTATGGGATTCCTACGTGATCAATCTTAAAGACGAACCCATTCAAAGTGTATTCATCAACTCAAAGGGGTACGGAGAGCTGAATGGCGAAGAGATCAAAACTACTGTCCTTCGTCACTTCTTTGAAGAAATTGGTCCTTTAGAAATTGCCAAAATTGAACCGATACAACCTGCCGTTTTTGAATTAACCAATGAGTATTGGGTGAGCTTTCGTTATGACGGATACATGTACGATAAGAAATACGTTTTTGTGAAAGGTAGTATTTCGAAAATCAATTTTACCTTAATCCCCTTCATCAATAAGCAAGGGGTCATGATTCGTTGAGTAATGCTTCCCCAAGCCCTCCTGCATTTGGAAGCATTTTCAGTGGGATTGACTTGAAGGAGAAAGTCAGTCCTTTAATAGTATTATCTTTCAGCTTCCTCATTGAGGGACCACGACCATTTTCCGGTCCCGAGCATAACCCGTAAAAATTCCGATTCCTCCGTCGACGTTGGAGCGCGTCGACTCTTGTTGCACAAATGGATTGCCGTTGGAGTTAAGTGCCGTTTCCAAAGATTCCAGAAAATTGTAATAGTCTTCGGTAATGTGGTAGAGGGTCGAGATGAGCGTATCTCCCGGCGCGTATTCGAAGGCCGTTCCAAAAACCAATTCGCTATCCTCTCCCAAAAATTGATCTCCGGCGGTGAAGTCTTGTTCTAACTCACCAGTCAAGATATCTCCTCCTTTGTGGAATACTCTTCGGTAATAATTTTCTTCCTCCGTTGGATCGGGAATTCGGGTGAGGACGGCCACCAATGAATCTTCAGTTCTGGTTACTACTTCTAATTCATCAATGGGGATGAAGGGTTTGATTTCGGTTTGTGCCGTCAATGTTTCTCCCTGTTCGCTAATGATTTTAAGTTCGTAGGCTCCATCAATACTGGAGGGACTTGAACTGGAGGCATAGTTGAAAACCTGTTGAGTTGTGGGAATAATGAAAAGATTGTTTTCCAGGGTATCTGTTTGCCCATTGTGGGTGATGGTGACAATGGCTCGCTCCTCCAAGGGAAGGGTAGGAGCATCAAAAAAGCCAGCACTTCGGGTGAGTAAGAGGCGATAGGGCTCTCCAATTTGCAAATAGCATTCTACCACAATTTCTGGCTCATAAACGGGGAGTTCTACCTCAATGTCTTTACTTAGATCACAAGCAAAAGTCATCCCCAGTAGGATCAGCAAAATAGGGTAGAGATAGGATTGACGGATCATTAGAATTTGAAATTAAAAGTGATAGAAGGAAGAATGGGAAACAGCGATACCTGTTCGGCTTTGAAGCCCTGGGGTACCCCATTTTCATCTGTACCGGAGGCTTCGATGGTTACAAAAAAAGCATTTCGCCGATCGTATACATTGTAGACACTAAAGGTTAGATCGCTACTGCCCCAGCGAGGAAAAAATCGCCAAACCATTCCCAGGTCCATCCGGTGAAATGCCGCTAGCCGATAGGTGTTGCGTTCGGGATAAATGGG
>JBCCSR010000274.1:0-6630 GCA_039199865.1 Bacteroidota bacterium | reverse complement strand
TGGATTTGAGAAAATTACGACGAGCGGGGACATTGTAAAACAGGTTTTTAACCGAAATACTGGTTCCCGCAGCACACTGACAGGGCTCTTGAAGTTTGACCCTCGATGCTTCTACCATCAGCCGAGTGCCAAATTCGTCGGACTGTCTTCGACTGCGCATTTCCACTTGAGCAATGGCACCAATCGAGGCCATAGCTTCTCCACGAAAGCCCATGGTACGGATGGCAAAGAGGTCTTTGGCTTGGCGAATTTTGGAGGTGGCGTGGCGTTCAAAACTCATTCGTGCATCGGTTTCCGACATGCCACAACCATTGTCAATGACCTGGAGTAGTGTTTTTCCAGCATCTTTGACAATCAGTTTAATATTGTTGCTCCCGGCATCTATTGAATTTTCCATCAACTCTTTGACTACCGAAGCAGGTCGCTGGATCACTTCTCCAGCGGCGATCTGATTGGCAATCGCGTCGGGGAGCAGCTGAATGATATCCTCAGCCATGTAATTTGAAATTTAGATGATTCAATATTTTTCCACAGTTCTTTTTCTCCACTTATTGATCAGCTGGTACGGGGTCTAAACCTAAGCTATCTAAAAACAGCGGCATGTATTGGACAAAAAGTAAATAAGAAATAGTGACCAAGATGACAATGATGCCCAGAAGCATCAGGTTCGAGCGGAAGATGTAGCGATTTCTGGCTCTCTTATTGTCGACCTGACCACTCCCCCGGCGCATCCCGCCGGAAATTCGGGCCTTCATCCCGTCAATATCTTGGTTGTTGCGACTTTTGGCACTTTCGAGTCTTTTTTCCAAATCTTCTTTTTGGGGATTCCAATGTCTTGGAAGATACTCGAATTGCCGATGGTTCGGGGTTTTAAAAAATCTAGATAATGCCATTGTTCAATCAAATTTGTGAGATTCAAAAATTTCATCCTGTTAAAAAAGAAGCTCATCTGGTCTGCGAATGGATTTATTTTTTTTATGGTCTTCAAAATGCACTTTAACGCTTTTCCAAGTCGGCATATCATCCGAAATAAATGATTAGAAGTAAAGTACGAATTTACCATAAAAAATAATACTTCTACTGATATTTTCATTGCTTTCTGCCATCAAAAACTTCATTTCAATTGCGTTTTTGTTGGATTCTTAAAACAAGTTTGAATCAGGGTTTGTTGCAGCAAAAGAATACACTTATATTTGCACCTTGCTTTGGCCCTTGGATCAAAGCATTACTTAATGACCGATCTGAATCTGAATAAGACTAATGAGTGATACGATTAAGCACGAATGTGGCATCGCCCTCATTCGCTTGCTAAAACCTTTAGAATACTACCACCAAAAATATGGCACTGCGCTGTATGGCCTCAACAAAATGCAACTTCTCATGAAGAAGATGCGTAATCGGGGGCAAGATGGTGCAGGCTTAGCGACAATTAAATTGCATCCCGACCCCGGTACGCGATACATCAGTCGAAAAAGAAACAACAGTGCGAAGTATCTCGCCAACCTTTTTTCGGATGTCTATTCCTATTTTAAGGACCTCGATTCAAAAGCGCTGAACGACCCTGCCTGGCTGAAAAAAAACAAGCCCTTCACCGGAGAATTGCTGCTGGGCCACCTGCGCTACGGGACCCATGGCATCAATACCATTGAAACTTGCCACCCTTTTCTTCGACAGAACAATTGGATCAGTAGAAATCTGGTATTGGCAGGCAATTTCAACCTTACCAACGTCGATGAATTGTTCCAGGAATTGGTTCACCTCGGTCAGTATCCAAAGGAAAAATCGGATACGGTAACCATGCTCGAAAAAATTGGCCATTTCCTTGATGATGAGGTCGAACGGCTACACACTTGGTACAAACCCGACGGTTTGAGCGTAGAAGAAATGAATGAGCTGATTTTTGTCAATTTAGACATCCAAAGACTGATCAGAAGGGCCAGTAAAAAATTTGACGGAGGGTATGTCATGGCGGGCCTGATTGGACATGGCGATGCCTTTGTCATGCGAGATCCATCTGGTATTCGACCCGCTTTTTACTACAAAAATGATGAAGTCCTGGTCATGGCCTCAGAGCGCCCAGCCATCCAAACGGCGCTCGACGTTCACGTGAGTACTGTAAAAGAACTCAAGCGGGGTCATGTGCTGATTATCAAACGGGATGGAGATGTCAGTGAAAAACCGTTTATCGATCAGCTTCCGAGGAATGCCTGCTCTTTTGAACGCATCTATTTTTCGCGAGGTACCGATCGAGATATTTACTTCGAAAGAAAACTATTGGGCGAACAATTGACGGATGCTGTTTTAAAGTCAGTCAACCACGATTTCAAAAACACGGTCTTTTCCTTTATCCCCAATACAGCCGAAACCGCTTTCTTAGGGCTGATCAAAGGCATTGAGAAAAAACTCAATGAGATCAAACTGGAAAAAATTCAAGCCTTGGGAGATGATCTCAAACCCAAAAAGCTAGAAAAGATCTTGTCGATGACGCCAAGGGTGGAAAAAGTAGCGGTCAAGGATGCCAAGATGCGTACTTTCATTGCCGACGATGCCTCAAGAGGAGAATTGGTTTCTCACGTCTACGACGTAACCTACGGAATTGTCAACAACAACAAGGATACGCTAGTTTTGCTCGATGACTCCATCGTTCGAGGCACGACGCTACGGGATAGTATTTTAAAAATTGTTTCCCGACTACGCCCCAAGAAAATTGTGATCGTTTCGTCCGCCCCACAAATTCGCTTTCCCGATTGCTACGGCATTGATATGTCGAGGATGAAGGAATTTGTTGCTTTTCGCGCCTTGGTCGAATTGCTGAAAGATCATCAAAAAACCCACCTTTTACAGGAAACGTATGAGCGCTGCAAAGCACAAGAGCATTTGCCCAAAGAAAAAATCAAAAATGAAGTCATTGCGCTTTACGAGACGTTTAGCTACGAAGAAATTTCCAAAAAAATTGCGGAAATCGTTTCCCCCAAAGGCATCAAACCCAGAGTAGAGGTCATTTATCAAACCATTGAAGGCTTACATCAGGCTTGCCCCAACAACAAAGGAGACTGGTATTTTTCTGGCAAATATCCCACCCCAGGTGGCAATCGGGTAGCCAATCGGGCGTTTATGAATTACATGGAGAAATGTGATAAACGCGCCTATTAAGCGTCGAGATCAAATTGGGTTTTTACGGCCGATGGTCTATTCAATCTATTAATGCTAAATTGGGGATAGCGGCTCTCCTGGCCAAGAACGAGGCGAGCAATATGTCGACCAATCACTGGTCCCATTTTAAAGGCATGCCCACAGCCTGCTCCTGCCAACCACACATTTTCTGCCAAAGGATGCCGATCGATAATAAAGTCCCCATCTGGGCTATTGGTGTACTGACAAACCCTTGCCTCAATCAAGGGCGCATTGGTCAGAGCAGGAAAGCGATGACTCAGATAGGCTTGATGCGCCCGTAGCGCTTCCTGATCCGGGAGCCGATGTCCATTGGTTGGATCGAAATCGGCTCCACGCGTATCGTCGGCCAATTTGAACCCACGATTGGCCGCCCCCGGTATTCCGTAATAAATACGTTTGCCATAATCAATCCAAATGGGAAATTGAGGGGGAAGAAATCCAGCTTGTCCTGCTGGTAGACCATAATAACCAATGGCTTGGCGAGAGACTTGCAAGTAGCCTTGGAGTAAGTCAGGAAAAAGCAAAGTCAGCCAGGGCCCACAAGCAAAAATGTATTGATCGGCTTTGATCGACTGGCCATCGGACAAACGGAGTCCATCGACATATGCGCCATTCCATTCGATGCTGGCTACCTGTTTCCTCTGATAATGTCCCCCTTTTCCTACAAAGGCTTTCACCAATGCCTGACAAGCCTTACGGGCAAAAAGACAGCCGGCCTCTTTTTCGTAAAACACCGTATGTACATCTTCAAAGTTAATCCGTGGAAACCTTTGTTTGGCCTCCTCTGTTGTCCATTCCTCAATGCTCAATCCTACCGATCGAATTAAGGGTATGGATTGTCGAGCATAAGCATCATTGGACGTACTAAACATCCAGAGATTGCCCATTTCGACAAAGAGCTCTTCTTGTACTTCCGCTTGAAAAGTGGTCCACAAGCGATAGGACTCAGCGACCCAGTCGATGTAATGTTGATCGGCTCCGTAGACACTGCGAATGATTCGGGTTTCGCCACCCGAGCTAGCCCTCGAATGACCTGGGCCCCATGCATCCAACAACTTGACGGACACTCCCTTTTGTATCAATTGGTAAGCCGTCCAGCTTCCAAAAGCTCCAGCTCCAATAACGACCGTTAATTTGCTCATGAACGATTGAATTGTACCAATAAAAGTAGCGCTTTTTTTGAAAAACAGTCTCCGGTAATTCCCGTAATAGAACTATCTTTACAAAAACACACACTTTCTAATCCATTTCGAATATGTCCAGAAGTATTGATCATTTGGTTTTGGCAGTAAGAGACCTTTCGAAGGGTCGACTCTTCTTTGAGCAATTGGGTTTTCAGACCGCACCAATTGGCGTACATCCCTTTGGTACGGGCAATCACAATGTATTTTTCGATCGGAGCTTCATCGAAGTTTTGAGTGTTTTGGATCCCCAAAAGATCATTCCGGCAGATGGTGAGAAGGCTTTTAGTTTTAGTGCTTTCAACGCTGATTTTTTGAAAAAGCGGGAGGGGATTTCGATGATGGTCATCAACACTCCAGATGCCCGAAAGGACGAATTAAGTTTAAGTGCAGCGGGCTGGCAGACCTATCCTTCCTTTCATTTCAGTCGGCCCAATATTTTGCCCAATGGACAGGAAGTAGAAGTTGCCTTCACCAGTACCTTTTGCACCCATCCCCTGTTGCCGGGACTCGCCTTTTTTGTTTGCCAACATCATCATCCGGAATACATCTGGCATGATCAGTATCGACGACATGACAATCAGATCGCACGGATCGCAAAAGTGTACTTGGTTTGTGAGGCGCCTGACTTGATGCTCCGTTTATTTCAAGCCTTATTCGATTGCCAAGACATCACTGGCCAGGAAAGTCACCTTATTTTGAGTACCAAGAAAGAAAGCATTCATTTGCTAAAACCCGAAGATTTTGAACAGCTCTATGCTACTGAATGCTCTTCCCTTCCGATTCCTTCCATTGCTGCGATTGATTTCGAATTAGAAGACAAAGCTTGGAAAAAAATGATGCTGGGTTTACAAAAAAATAAACTTCTATTTCGGCAAGATTCTCTATCTTTTCAGCTGGCTCCAGAACAGGCATTCGGCACTTACATAAAAGTAAATTGCTTAAGCTCTAAAGTTTAGTGAATAAACCACTGGAAACGAAAGCATTAGTTTCTAATCCTCCATTCTCAAGCAACAAAGCTGGCTCAAATGTCTTTTGGAATCTTAAAAATTTATAAAATAGCATAAGCAGATTCAATAATATTTTCTTACATTAGGGTTCATAACCGATTCGACATCCATGGGAAAACTTACACGAAAGTATCTGTTCTCATAACCAACAGATTTTTTAACCATAACTACTAATCACTACACACCATGGCGAAAAATCATACCATCAACCGCTATTCTGATAGCGACCTACAGGAGTTCCAAGTACTGATTGAACAAAAGTTGGAGAAAGCGCAAAAGGAGTTGGATTATATGCGACAGCAAATCGTGGAAACCAATCAAAGTGGAAACGACTCGCAAGGAGGAGACTGGACCGATGACAGTAGCATCCACGCTGAGTTGGAGATGCTCAACCGTATGGTCAGTCGCCAACAACAGTTCATCCGAAATCTGGTCAACGCATTGAGCCGCATCAAGAACAAAACCTATGGCGTTTGTACCATTACTGGTGAGCTCATTGACAAGCAGCGATTGATGCTCGTTCCGCATGCGACCAAAAGTATTGCCGCTAAGCAAGCTGCCAACAAGAAGGGACCCATCCGAAAAATCACCTTAAAAGGAAAGCCCGAACAAAATCCTGAGAAGAAAAAAAGTACAGAAAAGAAAGATAAAAAAATCATCAGCAAGGTTATTTCCAAACCTAAGAAAGACAGTAAAGATCCGGTCGTAAAAAGCGATGAGTGGGATACCGAAGAAGAATTCAAAGATGTGCCCGCTTACGAAAATCCACATATGGATATGGAAATTGACATCGAAAAATTAGAAGACGGAGAGGCCTAAGTCCCTTTCTAAAAGCCATTTTCTTTGAGTGTCACTACTCGATGTTGCTAATTTGTTAAACCCTCGATGTTGCTTACTGATCACTTCGAGAAAAAATACAATAACCAAAACACAGAGGCAGGTCTACCGCGAGTAGCCTGTCTTTTTTCCTTTTTTGAACAAGGGATTTTTCATCTCCAATCATCCTGGGCGATCAAGATTACAAGCTATCTAGATTTTAATCTAAAAAAATCATCAACCGCACCTTCGTTAAAGAAATCTTAATTTTTTTAACAAAAAGATGTGACTTCCGAAAGGTTTTTGCATCTCAATAGCATAGAATTGCAGTTTCATTTGCAGTTTTCATCACTTTCTACCAATCTATACCACCTTCCACGACTAATTAGTACGAGGTATTATCATTACCATAATACCCCTATACGCCCATTTAATAAACTAAACTTACG
>JBCCSR010000273.1:0-6643 GCA_039199865.1 Bacteroidota bacterium | reverse complement strand
TTGGTGGTAAAATTCGGGACAAACACTTTTTCTCGTTTGTCTTCAGCAATGCCCGTTCCATTGTCTTTTACGCGCACAATGGCTTTGCCGCTTTTTTTGTAGAGGAAAACGTCAACTTGACCTCGGCGTTCATCGGGAATGGCCTGAATGGCATTTTTGATCAAGTTGTTGAATACCCGAACCAAATGGTTTTTATCGGCATATACAAAAAACTGTTCATTGGGCAATTCGAGACTGAGTTCCACATCTTCATTGCTAAACAGATCGAAGACGGAGCCAATCAAACCATTGAGTAAGGTTTTTTGATTTTCTGCTCTGGGCATTTTGGCGAAGTTAGAAAACTCAGAGGCGATCTGGGCCAGGTTATCGATTTGCTCGATCAAGGTCGCAGAAACCCGTTTGAGTAAAGGCTCGATGTTATCGGGGGTAGATTGATAAGCGTGTTGCAAATATTGAATGCTGAGCTTCATGGGCGTCAGTGGATTCTTAATTTCGTGGGCCACCTGCTTGGCCATTTCCCGCCAAGCTCCCTCTCGTTCGGATTGCGCTAGTTTGTCGGCACTGTTTTGCAGCTTGATGATCATTTTGTTGTACTCATTGATCAATGCACCCAATTCATCATTGCTTCTCCAGTCGAGTGGTTCATTGCGTTTGCCCAATTTTAGGTCTTTTAGTTTCTCTCCAATTTTCACCAAAGGCCTAGTAATGGAGTCGGCAGTAGCAAAGGCAATTCCCCCGGCAATGAGCAATAGGAAAACGTAGACATTGAGCAGCGTACTCATAAACACGGTGACATCGTTTCGTAGCTGACTTTGTTTGGAATAATAGGGAAGCCCCATGTAGGCAATGACTTGATCATTGGTATTCTTGAGAGGGACATAGGCAGATTTGTATTGCAAAGCACCCATGCGCTCCCCATCTTGAATGAACTCGGATAAGCCGCGTTTGGACAATGCCTGAAAAGCAACCGCTCCCATTCTCCGATCAACAATCCCCTTATTGAAAAAATCCTCTTCTGAAGATCCCGTCAATTGACCATTGGTATCGTACAAGTTAATGTCGATTCGATGAATGATGGAGATCGGTTTTAAGATAGATCTGATGTCAAAACTAGAATCCAGTTGGCTCAATAGTTCAATTTCGTGTTGGGTATCGGTGAGTACCGAAGATGTTTTACGCGCCAATCGTTTTTCGTGGTATTCTTCCGAAGAAGTTTTAAAAAACCAAACGGTAACAATTCCAATGGAGATAAACGAGACGACGGTTAGGGAAATGACCGCGAGCTGAATCCTATTTTTCAAAGAAGGTTTCTGGAAATGAGAAAAATCGAGTGTTCCCGGAAGAATATGGAAAAAAGTATTGATAATCGAAAAGCCGATCATAAAACAAAGCAGCATTCCAAAAATATAGGAAAATAGAGAAATGGCCTTGATGAAGGTTTCCTTGTCTCGACCGATAATGACGACCGTATCTTTATCTGCCTTGTAGATGACCTCAGAGCGATTGCCAAAAGAAAGTTCCTTACTTTCTCCTACCTCTGGGAGATTATTGATGGTCAAGGTAGGGCCATAAATCTTACCTTCCGAATCGTAGCGCTCTCGATTTTTATAGACGGCATACTCATATTTGCCCAAATCTGGTAGGGTTTTGTAAGGTTTGTCTACTAATAGTTCGGTGTAAACCTTCGATTGCTCCCGCCGATTCCTTTCAAATTCCAAGACCAAAGACAGTTCATCATCCGGATTGCTGACTACCGGAATATTGATTTGCATCAAATACGCCCAGGATTTTACTTCGGTATCTTTCCAGAAACGTAGGCTGTAATGTTCGGTAGGAGTGGAGTTTCTCAGCTTAAAATCAAAGTCATCAAAACTTTGCTGCTGATCTTCAATAATGGGCGTTTTGTATTTGTTAAACGCACTGATGCGATACTGATAATTATAGAACAGGTAATTGTCTCTAGAAAAATAACGATTGATCGATTGGGTCAATACTTTTTCATCGGCCTTGAAAGGAAAAGGCTTGGCTAGTTCACTTTGTATTTTCGGATCATTGCCCAACCACTTTCTCAATTCTGCGAAAGAAATCTCTGCGGTGGGATCCCGCAACTCCGCCAATTCTTTGGCATAAGACAAGCGCACCACCCGATCTTTGTAAGCATTGTAAATAAACAACAGAAAAGAGGGAAAGGCCGCCAAAATAACCAACCAAATGACCAACCAGGTAAAATTGGTTTTATTGCTATCAATGAAAAGATCAAAGATCAAAATCAATAAGGCCGCTAGGACCGACAAGAAAAACCAAGGCAATAAAAACTCAGAAAACCACAAGATCGGAAAAGTGAGAATACTGGCGATGCCCAGGGCCCAGAGGCGCTTGTATTTATTGAAACCCATTTGCGAGATGGCCAGCATCATCCGATGACTGAACATAAATAGGGAAATCAACAATAAGATGACCCCAATGATCGAAATCAAGCTGTAGCGATTGAGGTCAAAGACATTGTCGAAGTTGAACGTAATGCCAGAGTTAAAGACCAGCGTTTTAAAAACGCCCGTCAACAACAAAATGCCCAAAATGATGGACAGATAATTCAGAACGGTGAGTCCAAACCTCACTTTGGGAGCCAAATGGCTAAAGGTTCGAATGGGATACTCTCGATGGAAAAAAATCATCATCCACAACAGCAAGACAATGTTGATCAGTAAGTCGCCCAGGGTTCGACTCCAAGGGGAGTGAAAATTTTCCGCAAAAAGGGGGAGCGCATTAAATTGCTCACTAAAACCAAAAAGTAAAGTGAGGATTCGTAGTCCAAAAACCGTGAGGATCAAGAAAGCTGCTCCCAACCAAGGGCGATTGCTCTGCATGATTTGTTTGGCCAAACTATGGAGCAGCAAAGCCAGAAAGAAAAAAGCAAAACCGTACAAAACCAAGAGGGTTTGTTGAACGGGCCTATTGACCAGTTTGCCATCTGCTTCCAAATAGCAGAGGGGCGCACCAGAATTGGTAATGATGGGGAATTCGGTAATGGAATGGGTCAGCTTGATATTTTGGGGAATATGGTTGCCCGCCAAAAAATCATTATTCAAATAATTGCTTTGTAATTCGTACTCGTGCTTGATAGGGATGAGCGCATACACCGAATACTGTCCCATGATCTTGTCTCGGAAAGTCTGAGCAACCAGTTCGAAAAAACCATTGGGGAGGCGTAAAAATTTATTTTGGCGCTCCGGTGATTTGATGACGGTCTCTTCAACTGGAAGTCGCGCGTAATTGTTGTTCCAAAAAATGAGGGAGTCTCCCTTGAAAATCGATAGGGTAAACCTTTCAGTGGCCAATTCTTGTAAAGCAGCAAAATCGGATTCTTCCTGTTCCAAAGAATAACGGACTGCTTTGGTAATGCGCTGAATAAAAGCCTTATCTTCTAGAAAATGGTCAATTTTCTCCTCTTCAAGATGCAAACTTTGTTGTATCTGCTCTTGATAGCGGTCGATCTTAGTGGTATTCACCTTTAGATAGTCGTATCCTATGGCAATGGCCAGAAGCAAAAGACTAAGAGAAAGATAAATATTTTGACGTTTGGTCATCTATTAGGTGGAGGAATGAGTTTCAAAATAAAGAAACCCACAAATTTTAATCCAAAAGGGTCATTTTGATATGAAAAAAAACTAATATACTTGATTATTTGCGGATCATCAAATTTCTCTTCAATCCGATAGCCTTCAGAACGGGAAGGGGACGAGGCAATTCTCACGGAATAAAAAAGTCAAAAAAAATAGGGAACCTAGCGGGCTTTACTGTAGTTTTGGGGCTAGAATACTGTGAATCACTCTATCGCGGTCTCAAATTTTTTGAGAATGAGGAAAGTCCGGACAACGTAGAGCACCACACCATCTAACGGATGGGATGCCAGCCTTCGGCTTTGGTAGACAGCAAGTGTCGCAGAAAATAACCGCCCCGATTATATCGGGGTAAGGGTGAAAATGTGCGGTAAGAGCGCACGCTTCTGGTAGGCAACTACCAGAGGGGATAAACCTTGTGGGTTGAAATGTCACGTATATCCTGGAACGCAAGTGCTGAGTTGCTCGCTCAGTCGAAGTAAAAGAGTTCGCTCTTTTGCTTTGCTAGGAGGGGTAGGCAGATGGATTTCGTCAGTGATGACGAAACTAGATAAATGATAGAGGTCTTTTTTTGGACATTGATCGAAAATTGGATAACAGAATCCGGCTTATTGGTTCACAGTATTCTTTTTACACATCTTATCGTTGCTTGGCCAGGCCAGCTTTTTATCTTCTTCCTATGAAAGCAGCATTAAAATCTTTTATCGTTGACAAATTGGGGCGAGAGCCAGATAATCTCCAACTGGTTTTAGATGCTTTTCAACCCCTTCGGCTTCGAAAAAATGAGGTCATCCTGGAAATGGGGGAGGTCTGTCGGCATTGCTATTTTATTGTAGAGGGCTGCCTAAAAATTACCACCTACAATCTCAATGGCGATGAAAGTACCATCAATTTGGCTTTTGCCGGAGAATGGCGAACCGCCATGAGTAGCTTTGTCAATCAACAAGCCTCCAACGAACGGATCGTGGCAGTGGAACAGACAGCGCTATTGGCCATCAGTCGACAAAAATTCAAGCAGTTTTCCGATGAGTACAGCGGTTTTAGCCGAATCTATCAATCTCTCTTGGAAGAATCTTACTCCAAATCCATCGAACGCATGCAAACTTTGATGGCGATGGATGCCCTGGATCGACTCAAATGGCTCTTGGCTACTCACCCCCTCATCTTTACCCGCCTCTCCAATCGGCTCATTGCCTCCTATCTCGGTATTTCCGATGCTACACTTAGCCGACTAAAGGCCAAACTCTAAAGCGATACCATGGTATCAGGTATTGAATTTTAACAGCGAGATCTGTCATTGCCCATCAATCTCTGGGAAAATCTTCTACTTTTTAGCGGTGATCTAAAAACGTTGACATAGGTCAAAACTTTTCCCTGTGTTTTGCAGCAACTTTGAATCATTATTTAATCAGGGAGGAAGGAAAAACGATTTTTCCCCTTCCACAAAACAAAACAATGATGATTCTAAAAGAAAAAGTAGCTGTAGTTTTTGCAGCCTATGGCGCAATTGGTGCTGCCGTATCCAGTGCTTTGGCCAAAGAAGGGGCTCATGTTTACCTCACAGGAAGAGATGCAGCAGCACTTCAACTGGTCAATCAAAGTATTCACAGTGAGGGGGGCGCTTCTTCGGTGTTGCTCGTCGATGCTACCGATGAAGTTGCCATCCAGAATTGTTACCAAACAGTCTTAGACCAAAAGGGACGACTCGACATTGTATTCAATGCCATTGGCCCTCGACCCAGTCAAATGGCCTACGGTACTCCTACCTTACAATTGTCCTACGAGGATTTTAAAAGACCGATCGACTTGATGGTGGGTTCCCAATTTTTGACCGCCAAACTGGGTGCCAGCTACATGCAGCAGTCCAAGTCGCAGGGAACGATTTTGATGCTTACTTCTAGTCTTTCTCGACTCAAGGTGCCCTTTATGGCGGGCTTCGTTACGGCCTGTACAGCCATTGAAGGCTTATCCAGAAGTTTGGCCACCGAGTTTGGGAGAGATGGCATCAAAGTCATTTGCCTCAATCCGACCGCAATGTACGGAACCAGAACTATCGACGAAACGTCGGCGGCGAATGCTCAACTGATGGGGACCAGTCCTGAACAATGGAATGCTCAAATGAGCCAACAATACCTCTTGGGAAAAGGGCCAACCTTGGAGCAATTAGGAGAGGTAGCGGCTTTTCTGGCATCCGAAAAGGGAATGCCCTTCAATAGTCATATTGTCGATGTGGATGGAGGAAGCATCATGGTCATTTGAATTTATTTGCAAATTCTTAAAAAAAATAAAAATGTCGAGATTAAAATATTTTGGAAAATGGATGTTTGTCTTACCCTTTGCTGCTTTTGGCGCCCTGCACTTCGGGCCACTTGAATTTAGTCTGCCCTACGTGCCCGAGTATTTGCCTTTTCCGGCCTTTTGGGTCTATTTTACGGGCCTCTGTTTGATTGCCTTTACCTTAAGTGTACTATTCAAAAAGCTAGATGCTTTGGCCGCAATACTGCTGGGAATCATGCTGCTATCATTTGTTTTGATGATCCATATTCCCAAGGCCATCGAAGGCGATTTTCTCCAAGTCATCGCCACTTTTCGGGATACCGCAATGGCCGGAGCTGCTTTCCTTTACGCGACCTACGTAGCTGTGGATCAGCGTTTTACTCAACTTTCAAATAAATAAAACATGGAAAAATTAGCAAAAATGGTCAAGGCGTTTAACGAGTTGGTTGCCAGCTTTCAATACGAGAAGGCCCACAATAAATTTTATCATGAGGAACTGGTCAAACACGAAAATGAGGATGCGCCAACCATCGGTTTGGAAGCACATCGAAAGGAGATGATGCAATTTTTAGCCAAAATCACGAGGCCTTCAGCAAAGTTGTTGAGCCTCATCGTTTCGGATGATATTTCGATTACCGAATGGCATTACCAATTCGATCATCAGGAATGGGGGAAACGAGATTTCAAAGAAGTGTCCATTCAGCGTTGGAAAGCAGGAAAAATCATCCACGAACGCCACCTTTACA
>JBCCSR010000272.1:0-6648 GCA_039199865.1 Bacteroidota bacterium | reverse complement strand
CTTACAATTGGGACTTTGGTGGTGGAACCGTATTAAGTGGAACTGGCGCTGGACCTTACGATGTTCAGTGGGATGTTGCCGGAGATCAAACAGTTACCTTAACGGTTATCCAAAATGGTTGTACCTCTACCCTAGCGAGTGAAGTAGTCATCGTAGAAAATGAATTGGCAACCCCTCTTGTTAATTGTAATTCAACTACTGAATCAGTAGAGTTTACTTGGGCCCCCATAGCTGATGCAACGGGCTACCTTGTCAATAACATACCACAACTTACCACATCCATTCTATTTAATGGACTTAGTGCTGGTGATCAAGTTTGTATCGACGTAGAAGCAATTGGTGTTGGAGCTTGTGGAAATAGTCAGGTCGTTCAATTGTGTTGTACTGCAGAAAACTGTCCAGCCGTTGCCATTGATTTGGCCGCTCCAAGTACTAGCTATTGTTCAAATGACATTACCGTTCCGAGTCAATTGACCGCCAATGTCATGGGTGGTGCGGGTACCGGTACGGGTACTTGGTCAGGCCCAGGTATTATCAATCCAGTTGATGGTACTTTTGATCCACAGGCCGCTAACCTCGGAGTCAATACCATTACCTACAGCTACATGGAAGGTCCTTGTATGTATAATGAAGTGATTGACATTACCATTTTTGAAAGTCCAACTGCCAGCTTTATTGCCAGCTCCCCGATCTGTGAGGGCGATGTCATCACCATTACCTTTGATGGAACGGCAGAAGCAAGTGCCAACTTCAATTGGGATTTTGACGGTGCAGATGTCATCTCTGGAAGTGGTGTCGGCCCTTATGAATTGTCTTGGAGCAATGGAGGTCAAAAAACTTTAGCTCTCAGTATTGAACAAAACGGTTGTCCTTCCAATGCCTTTACGGCAAATGTTCAAGTAGATACCCCTCTGGATGTTCCTAACATTAGCTGTAGTTCTACGACCAACTCTATTACCTTTGATTGGACTGCCATTGCCGGTGCGGTGGAGTATATAGTGAACGGTATACCACAAGCTGGAACTAGCTTTACTGCTACTGGTTTGAATCAAGGAGAAACCTTTACCATTCAGGTCGTTGCGGTTGGTAACGGTGCTTGTGGAAATAGCTTTAATGATGAGACCTGTGTGGCCAGTAACTGTCCTCCAGTAGCCATTGATTTACCAGCGGTAAACAACATCTGTTTGGATGCTTCGGCTGCGCCTTTCAATTTGACGGCCAACGTCAGTGGTGGTGCAGGTGGTGGAACTGGAATATGGTCTGGACCCGGTATCACCAATCCAATTAATGGCACTTTCGATCCTAATGATCCTAGTGTTCAGATTGGTAACAATGTCGTTACTTACGAATACAGTGAAGGACTTTGTAGCTATAATAATACCTTGAGCATCACGGTTGATCCACAACCTACCGCAGATTTCACCGTAGTGTCTCCGATTTGTGAAGGCGATGCAACAACCATCACCTATACTGGAAACGCTTTATTGTCCTCTGACTTTAGCTGGGATTTCGATGGTGGTTTGGTACAAAGTGGTTCTGGTGCGGGGCCTTACGAAATCATTTGGACCAATGGTGGTGCCAAAAACGTTTCGCTAAATGTAGCGCAAAACAATTGTGGTTCTGATCCATTTGGAACCGTCATTGACGTTCAGGCGCCATTGGCTGTACCCAATATCAATTGTAACAGTACGACCTCTAGCATTACCTTTAGTTGGGATCCAATTGTCGGAGCCACCAACTATTTGGTCAACGGTGTTCAACAAGCCGGAACTGACTTTACCGTCAACGGCTTGAATGCTGGTGATCAGATAAGTATCGAAGTAGTCGCAGTTGGCCTTGGCCCTTGTGGCAATAGCATCGCCATGCAAACTTGTATTGCCAATGATTGTCCACCAATCGGTATCGACATCCAACCTGTACCGGATTACTGTGTGGATCCGAGCAATACTACTACCGACATAGTCGTCAACATCAATGGTGGTATGGGCGGAACTGGCTTATGGTCTGGCCCCGGTATTACCAATCCAATTGATGGTACTTTTGATCCGAATGATCCTAGTGCAGTCATTGGTGCCAATGTCATTACTTTTGATTACGTAGAAGGCAATTGTAGCTTCTCCGAGCAGATTACAATTATGATCAACGATGTACCGACGGTAAATGCTGGACCAAGTATGGAGTTGTCTTGTATCAACGAGCAAGTATCTCTAGCCGGAAGTGGTAGTGGCTTGCCGAGTTGGACGGGACCTGGAATCGTCAGTGGTTCGACAACTTTCGATCCAGTTGTGGATCAAGCAGGAGATTATACCGTAGTTGTTACCGATCCACAAACGGGTTGTAGCAGCACCGCTACCGTTACTGTCACCCAGGATGCTTCTGTACCGGTTGCCGAAGCGGGCATGGATGCATTGATTGATTGTAATAACCAAAGTGCTACCTTGACGGCAAGTGGTTCAATTGGTGCTGACTTCCAAGTTATCTGGACAGGACCTGGTATTGTCAATCCAAATGACATCAACCAAACTGTCACTCAAGCTGGACAATATATTCTGGTGATCCAAAATACAACCAATGCTTGCTTCTCTGATCCAGATACAGTAGACGTAGCAGAAGATTTTGCCGAGCCCATTGCAGGTATTATTCTGGATGGTGGTTTGAGCATTAACTGTAACAACAGTAGCATCACGTTGAATGCGGAAAACCCAGCCAACGTCGACGTTTCTTACAGCTGGACGGGACCTAACGGAATTACCGGTACGGGCTCCACATTTGTTGCAACGACTGCGGGTGATTACAGCGTTACGATTACCAATCTAAACGGCTGTGCCGCCTCGGAGAGCGTCGAAATCATGGATGATCTCGAACAACCCATTGCCGATGCAGGTAGCAATCAAACCATTGATTGTACTACTCCTTCGGTCAGTTTGACAGGTGGTGGATCAAGCACTGGTACAAATATTACTTACCTCTGGACTGGCCCTGGTATTGTCGGCAATGAAACCGCTATCAATATCTCAGCAGACGCTCCCGGTACTTACACCTTACTGGTTACCGATGAAGACAATGGCTGTACCAATGTTTCTACGGTCACCGTTTTGGCTGATGCCAATGCTCCAATTGCGGAAGCAGGCAGTCCTCAGGAGTTGGATTGTTTGGGCAGTGACATTGTACTAAGTGGTGGAAGCTCCACGGGTGCCGACCAATATGTATGGACGAACGGAACGGGGGCCATTGTTTCACAAGGTGCCTCACTGACTGTCAACGAGATTGGTACTTATTACTTACAAGTGAGCAACAGTGTTAACGGTTGTACTGCGATTGACTCCGTCAACGTCGTTCCAACTCAGGACATCCCCAACGCGGTAATGACCAGTATCAATGATCCAAGCTGTTTTGGAGAAAATGATGCCGTTATTGTCATCGATACTGTACTAGGTGGAACGCCTCCATATGTCTATTCTTTGGATGGCAATGCTTTCTTTGAGTTCAATCAATTCTTCAATCTCACAGCGGGTACTTACGATATCCAAGTTGAAGATGCTAATGGTTGTAATTTCACTACACCAATTTCCGTGAATGATCCCGTACAATTGGTTTTGGACTTGGGTCCAGATCTTACCTTGAGTTTGGGAGATACTTCTCAAACCATCTTAGCTCAGATCAACGTACCACAAACAATGATTGATACACTCATTTGGTCTACCCCATTTACGGATTGTGTGGATGATGATTGTTACGAACTCTCGTTGGCTCAATTGAACAACGAAGCCTCTTTCGCCGCAACGTTGATTGACACGCTTGGTTGTAGTACTTCCGATCAGGTAAATGTATTCTTTGATAAACAGCGTTTGGTTTATATTCCTTCTGCCTTCTCTCCAATTGCGGAGAATAGTGAGAATCAGAAATTCATGATTTATGGAGGTCAAGGCGTTGCCATTGTCAATCAGTTCAACGTATTCAATCGCTGGGGTGAAGTCGTCTTCTCTGCACGTAATTTCCAACCCAATGATCCGAATTTTGGTTGGGATGGTATCTTCAGAGGAAAAGCCTTGAATCCAGGTGTCTTTGTCTATATGGCAGAAGTGACCTTCTCCGATGGACAAACCATCCAATATTCCGGTGATGTGACGCTACTAAGATAAAATATACACTTACAAACACGTTAAATTAGTTGAAGCCGCTGAGTTGATCTCAGCGGCTTTCTTTTTTATCAAGGTTCATTATCCACTTTTAATAGTGTTCCCCTGAGAGTTGGCCGAAAAGCCAATCTCTTTCATCTAAGGAAAATGATTGTTCCTACCAATCCATGTAACTTACCAGGAACAATCAATGATCAATGCCACCATTCTTTCCACTCAAAGCCGACTTGTCAATTAAACAATTGGGTCATCTACGTTTTGGACTTGGATTGGGATTGGGCTTTTTCTCCTTCCTCATCGTCTCCTGTTTTTTAATTTGCGGTAGAGTCGCTTACCAGTTGTTGAGCCATCATTCTGTCGATTGGACCTGGGGTAAAGAGGAGTGGATGATTGATCTTTTTCTCCTCTCTATTGCCTACAATCATGCTCTGGGTACTACTTTATGGTTTTGGTTTTCTAACTTTCAAGCAAAAATTCAATCCAGAGCAAAACGACATCTCAGGCTCAATTTATCCTACAACGTTATTTTTTCAATGATGGCCATTTGGCTTTTGCTGCGGTTCTTTAGTTTGATCCAGTTATTTAGCAGAGGGACAATCGTTGAACTAGACCGTTCGTTGTGGTGGAATGAATATCTGATATTCATTTTACTATTTCCACTGGTTTTGTTTTGCATTCATTGGAATCAATACAAAAACATTTTCCATTGTAATGGATGGATCCTTACGAGTGGTGCAATTGGAATAATCGCTATTCCTCTGATGTCTTTTGTGCTAGACATTCCACAAAAGAAAATCAATCAGCAAATACAAGCATTTTATTTACCGCAACTAAACTACCTCCAAAAAGAAATCGAACAAGCCCGACAAAACGGAATTTTCTTTCAACAATCGACTGTACGAACACTAAAGGAAGTAAAAACTGTAAATTCGTCTTTACAAGTAGAAGCCGTAAAAAAAGCCTTCTACACCCATCAAATCGTTGCTCTCGACACCCTTATTCTCGAAAAAATTATGGTACACAATCGGAAAGAAATGATCCATTTCTCTAAATACAACAATAGGATACATCTTTCCTACATACCAATAGAAATGATACTAGATCAAATCCGATTACGACAAGCAGCCAAGGTACTCGATCCATTTGCAAGACAAACCTTGCTTGATCTATTTTATGAATTGACCAGCATGATCGATTCCACTGAAGAAGAGGAAGCGACATGGGACCCAGATGAGGAAAAAGATGGGTTCTATTTTTATCATTACCAAAAGACCGGAGTTTTAGCTTCGCCCCTTAAAGAGGCGTTAGCAAAGGAATTGGCCAAAATTCTACAGGAATAATTTCCAACTTTAATCAATTGGAACGCCATTGCTGTCTGTGGTCAACACCTCACTCATGTAGTCGAAAAAAGGGCGCATATTTTTATAGCCTTTTACCAATTCCTTCATGAAGTTTTTTTGTTGAACTTCTTCATCGGTAAAAGGATGAATCAAGAGGAACTGCTTGTAACGCAAAAGGTCAATATTGGGATGATCTTTTGCATAACCTTTGGGAGCAGTTTTGACTTGATCTCCCTGTAATTCACCAAAGTATTTTTTGAATTTGGCCGCCTTGATAATCTTTCGTAGCGGTTTGGCATCGGCAGCAATTTCTTGACGAATGCGTTTGAGATCGGGGCTATTGGGCCCCCAAAAACCACCTGCCAATAAAGAATTGCCGGGCTGAATATGAAAATAGTAGCCCCCCCTCAACCATTTGGTTGCCCTTTTCATCCCACCACTGAAACGAGCCTTGTAAGGGGTTTTATCTTTGGAAAAACGAACATCTCGATAAATGCGGTGCAGGCGAATCCCCTCGATATTGTCATGGTAACTCATCTCATTGACTAAGGTCTCGGTAAAAGCCTTCATACTTTGTTGAGCAACGAGATAACGGTCTTTATTTTCATTGAACCAGGGACGGTTGTTATTCTTATCTAAATCTTTTAGAAATTTGAAAAGCGATTTTTCAACGATGGGATAAGCCATTTCAGTAGCAGAGGTTTATTGATTAAATGATAGACAGTATTGGAACAGGCAAAGCGTAATTTTGGTTGTTCCTTTGCCTTACTAAAATCTATTTTCTAATGAAAATCCTCTAAAAATTAGGACATTTCACCCTGACTCTCGATCGGGCTGGATGTACATAAATCAAGGAAACTTCGAAAGCACCTCTCGAATTATTGGCTCTGGTTAAGTCCGAAGTGGTAATGTCATAACTAAAGCCTACATTCCAGCGGTTCAGTTCGAGGATTGCTGCCACCGCGATCGATTCAAAGTAGAAACGGGAATCAAAAGTACTAGAAATATGTGGCCAAAGTCCGGCACGTACCGCAATTTCATTCCAATCATTATTGCTATAACGAATATTAGCCCCAAAAGTCGTAGAGGTTGAACTACCCTGCCCCATTACCAATATGGCGGGGAGAATACTCAACTCAGTATTGAAAGGCAGTTCTGCCCCAGCTTGT
>JBCCSR010000271.1:0-6666 GCA_039199865.1 Bacteroidota bacterium | reverse complement strand
TGTAGTCCCCCGCTTTTACTTTTTTAGAAACATAATACTGCTGCTCCAAAAGCTCCAGTTGTTCTTTGGGCATCGCGACCAATTTGTCCATGTATTCTGCTACTGAATTCATTTCAATTTTGTTAATTTATCCGGAGCTTGGAATTCCCATTCACCGTTCTTATCTCCAACAATGCTTTTGCTGCGGTGGTTTTTCTCTTGTATATCGTAGTAGAAAGACGCTGCATCTAATTCCTCCACAATTTCGTCGTGCAAATAAACATGATTTTTATCTTTTGCAAAATAGAAATAATCTCCTTCCTCGATGAGTTGAAAAGTTTCGCTATCGGCACGATCCAATCTTGTACCTCGGTAGAAAACAGTATTTTTATCCTTGGCATAAAATTTACCCAAGTATTCAAAAGTTGGGAGATGGCTCCCTTTTAAGACATAGATATGACAGAAACAAACGCCACAGTCCAGGTAATCTATGCAGGGTACTTCAATGGGGTAGTAGATGTTGTACTTATCTTTTGCGTAGTTTGAATTTGGAATGACTGCAAAGGAATTGGCATCTACATTTTTCATCGGAGCGACATTACAAGAGATGTCTCCACAATAGACCAGAGAATCTATTCTCGTAAACCATTCCGTTCTTTCCAGGTGGTTGAGCTTAATCCATACTTTGCCATCTTTAGGATAGTTTTGACTAATCTTGGTTGTTTTCGGAGGAATATAATAATCATTGGATCCGAAATCGCATCCCAAAATGTGTAAAGCTACTACGAGAGACAATACTCCTATTTTAAGTTTTTTCTTCTGCATTGCATGGCTCATGCTCAAGTGGTTTTACTAAATTTTCGATGAGTTTATCTTACTTGATGTATTTGTGGTCGGGATACAATTTGATGAAAAGTGCTTTGTCGAGATTGGCTTTTTTCATGGTACGGTTGAAGATGATCGCATCCATCATTGCTGTAAGATCAGATTTGATGTATTGATAGCCTAAAGGTCTTGAAGGTAAACTTGTACTCAGGTATTCCTCGAAGGGCAATAGATAATTATGGTACTTTGCTTGTCCAAGCAAAAATTCTAAGCTATTGCGATTTGGCTTTTCAATTTTTTCGATTGCGCCATATCCTGTCGTCCCGTACTCTCCCTCGTAAGTGGTGAATCCAATGGTGTAGACTTTATCTTGGTATTTTTCCTTGAGGTAGTCTCCCATCATTCTGGTCTGTTGATAATGTTTTTCAATGGCTTTATTTTTTTTCAATGGCTTGACCTTAGAGGAGTTGTACAAAAAATGACTGGTTGCTCCCCAGCAAATGATTTTTTTACCGGGATGAGATGCCTTAATCCAAATTAAATTTTTGGCCATTTCTTCATCCCGGAATTCAGTTCCAAATTTTAAATCTGAAATAAATGAGATCAAGCCATTTAAGTGTCTTGACCAATACTCGGCCTCGTCATTGTTTTGTATTTTATCCAATTCTGATACGATGCCTTGGCAATAGGTCATTATTTTTTTAGCATCTTTTTTCTTCAACTTTTTAAAATTCAAATACCATAACTCTTCAAGTAACTTATCTTGCAACACCTCCAGTACTTCTTCGTCAATCAATGAGGGATTCGTTTTGGATAGATATACTTTTAGTTCAGCAATTAGTTTTTCCTCGGCAATGGCCCCTCCCAATTGGTTATCGAATCCTTTCACTTCCAGTGGGTGCTCTGAGTTAAGTGATTCAGAAACGTAATCGGTCAATGGTTTAAATTCATGCAATGGCGACCAAAAGGTATTGATCGCTTTTCCCATATTTACTCTGATGTCTCCTCCGTTTGAGATGTCCTCCCAGGCTTTTTCGCACTCGTACATACTGCTTTCAAACAGCAGGAGATCGAAACCTAATTTTTGGTGGAGATATTTTATAAGTTTTATTTTTGTTTCAAAGGTGGCTCCATCCAGATGGGTTTGTTCTCCCAGCATTACGATCTCTACCCCTTCTAACAAGACATCTATTTGGTCAAATCCCATAAAATTTTCATTGCCATTTTCAATGGCGTTTAAATCAATGGCATTATGGGCAATATATTCTAAGGTGATTTCCTGACTTAGTGAAAGTACTGGAATCATGAAAATGAAGAGTATCACTAGGTATTTTTTCATCCTACTTTTATTGAGTTGTGTAATGGCGATGTACGACGTGGCCCACTTTTACTAGGCATCATCATTTTATAATGTCAGCAACTACTTTCCTAACTTGGCTTCAAATTTTTCAAAATGATCTCCATTTTGCTTGTAAACGCCATCGTTGTATGTTCCCAACCAAATGGTTCCCTTGTTATCTTGATAAATGCACATTAGCAAGACCTCTTCTTTTCCATTGTTTATTTCCAAGTTGGACAGCGTATTACCATCGTACTTCCAAACGCCTCCACCGTAGGTCGTCATCCACAAATTTCCTTCTTGGTCGGCAATTCCAGAATTGAAATACAATATTTTATCTCTTACAATGTCTTCCGACAGGTCAACTGCTTTTTGTCGTTCATACTGTTGGGTAGCATCTGCTTGAATTTTGTACTTACTTTTAAAATTGCTCAACCAAATATAGCCGTTTTTGTCTTCCAAAATGGAGCGAACCCCGGGTTCTCGTCCGTCTGGAAGTCTTGACAACTCTTTTTCTCCAATCCACAAAAAGGATTGTCCATCAAAACGAAATGCGCCCGCGAGTACAGTTCCCAACCAAAGGTTGCCCCTTTTATCTTTATCAATCCCGTATACGGTAAACGGGCTGTAAGCTATTTCGTTTTCTTTAATTCCAAGTGTTTCCTCAATTTCTTTTCTGGGCAGTTGTAGTTCATACAAGTTTTCCCCATCCCATCGATAGACCTGGTTGGCATTGCCGTTGCAATTGAACCACAAATCATCGGGTTCAAGTTTCCATGTGTTGTTTGCTGATTGGATCACTTTTAAAGTTGTCAAATTTGTTCCATCAAATTGACTTATTCCTTTGGGCGTTTCCACGTATATATTTCCCTGCCCATCTTCTTGAATGCCCCGAATTTGATTGTGCACCAATCCATCATCGGCCGTAATTTGTTTGAGCTGCTTTCCGTCAAAATAATAGATGCCATTCCCGTTACTTCCAAACCAGAAATTGCCTTTTGTATCTTGATAAACTTCCCAAATTTGCTGATCAATTTCCGAAACGGGTCGACCGATGGCTAAAGACTTAATTTCAGCCTGTTTAGATTCAGTATTCACTTGAACATTGCAGGCAAGCAAGTGACTGGAAAGTAAAAGGATTAGGATTAGTTGGAGAGTATTGATGGTCATTTTTCTTTTGAGTTTCCCTTGAGGGTCAGATAAATTGGTGGTACTTCGTATGGAGAAACGGAAGGGTACTCCATTTTGCGATATTTCATTTTTGCGATGCTAGAACGTATCATTAGCTATCATCAGTTCTGGCCAAAAGCTTTCTTTCCACCTGAGTTCTGATCAGACGAACAAATGCATGCAGGTCTTTACAATTAGAGAGAACGGTTTTTACTTTTTCTTCCTTGTATTGAAATAGACGGCTTAAAATCTTCAACTTATTGTGTTCGAGATAGATTCGGAAGTAGCCATCATCAATAACAGGATGGTCGCTAATTACCTCTTCGTATCTTAGCCATTCTTCTTCCAAGGCAATTTTCTGAATGAAATTGATGGCCAGGGTTTTGTGTGGATGAAGATAGGCCATTCGATCCCCAAAGTAAAAGTCAATGGTATCAGGAATGACTTTTTTGGCCAAAGAAAATGGATATTTACTGGATTTATTTTTTGTAATGGCTTTCAGGATTTGTTTTTCTATCCAGGAGTAGGAATCATCTGGTTTTACAATCTTTAAGCCAAAGCCATCAATGGTATCTTCATTGAACCCTCCAAAGGTTTTGAGTTGACTTGAAAATCGATACAAAGCTATTTTTTGTGCCAAGATAAGCTCAAGCAATTGATATTGAATGGAATCGGTCATGTAATCATACCACAATATATTTCTATCACTATTATTCGTTGAAATTTCTCTACTTGGTAGATTAACCAAATTGACTTTGCAAAAGGGCAATTCAGTCGTGAAAATATCAGTGGAAAAAACATTTAATTTTTCAACATGATTTAGCTTTTTTTCAAAGACTTTGAGTCCTAGCACCTTAAATTCAGAAATAAGGCTTGCTTGGTAATCGATCTTTTCAAACGCACACTTTATTGCTCGCATTAACTGTTCTTACTACTGATTGGAATAGAGGAAATCAATTCGATATAAAGATAAGCAATCAGCAGGCTAAATGCCATTTAATTTGTTCTTGACTTGTTAACGACGTCTGGGGGACTCAAAAAGGGGGAGCGTAATTTCTCGTCATCTTCACTTTTTTTGATCGTAGTATAATGCTGACGCTATGGCTTTTATTGCCCTTTTTTCAGCATCAGCTAAATGACCCTCCGCATCGAACTAAAAATTTAGATCTACCCATTTATTAATGGCAATTCCAATATTGTGGGGTTGATCTTCTTGAATAAAATGAAGTCCAGCGCCGATGCTCTCCACGGATAACGCTGGAAAAATAGATTGCATAAACATTCCAGTTTCAGCATTCATCAAGACACCAGGCTCGGCGTACAAAAATAATTTAGGTACTTCGTTCGTCTGTAGGGCTTGAAAATAATTGCCCACAATGGCAATATTATCTGGAGCTCCAAATTCTGTAATCGGGACTTGTCTTGGAAATTGCCACACAGGTTTTCTGTCAGAAATATTTAAAAATGGAGCCCTGTAATTATTCATTTCTTCTTCCGTAAGTGGTCTTAAAATGGAACTAGGTAGAATGGTCTCGATAAACTGATTGTCAATAACGTTAAACCTCCATCCGGTTCCCTGTGTTGTATCTCCTTCTTCCCCGTTAAATGAAACTTGCAGAATTTGTGCAAAATCTGCGGGTACTTCATTGATAGAAGTTGGCGCAATTAAGGCCTCCATAAATACAATTCCTTTTACCTTTTCTGGAAAGGTAGCAGCATAGTTAAAACCGATTGACGAACCCCAGTCGTGGATTACTAAAATGATGTCTTCCAAATTTAATTCAGCGATAAATGCATTGATGTAGTCAATATGGTCGGAAAAAGTATAATCAATATTTGGCTTTCCACTTTTTCCCATACCGATCAAATCTGGTGCAATGACTCGACCTTTTGTTTTTAAATGTGGGATGACATTTCTCCATAGATACGCACTCGTTGGTTGTCCGTGCAATAGTAAAAAGATTTCGCTTCCTGAACCTACTTCATCCACATAATGGATTTGAGATTGTAAAACACTCACAAAATGCTCTGTAAAATTAAATTCAGGACTGATGATAGTGGTGTCTACTCCATTGACGATATTTGGATTGTTGTCTAGCAAAGAAGGGTCATCGTCGCTGCAAGATACGATAGTGAGTAAAAATAATGTGGTGATGAGGATCAAGGATTTATTTGAATAAAGCATGACTATTTATTTTAATTTCTTTTGAGGGCAATTGGCCCCCAACGATATGGTGAATGATTCAATAAATGATGGTAGGAACTCCACCTTGCATGGTTTGAAATGTCGAGAAGGACATAGAGATTTTACCTTCCAGCTCAGCGGAATCCCGAAAATAATTTTCTACTTATGGTTTAAATAATTTTAGCGGTAGGAAGCTCTTTACAGGTTCAGGATTTCTGCAAAGTTTTTATCCGATAAGATTTCTTCAATTATTTCTTTGGTTTTGTTGTTTTCTTTAAAGGGATGTTCTCGGTACAATTTAGAGTAAATCATATCCGAACTCTTCAGCGCATCTTGTAGATTTTCTTCAGTATAGGTATTGATGCGAGAAGTGAATGCTTTATCCCATACCAAACTTTCTGGATCAACAATTCCTCTTTTTATAAATCCTTTGGTCTTTTTGGCACAGCGACAAGGATTGCTTTTGTGGACTAACCCACATTTGTTATCCATCCATTGTCTCAATTGATTGCGAGTACGACTTAGCCTTTTTCTGAAATTTACTTTTGAAATTTCAAATACCTCTGCGCCGAGATGATGATCGATTTTAAATAAGTCGCCCATGATATACAATAACCTATCTTCCCTCGGGATACACATCAACATCCCCGACATACATTTCAATTTCATTTCTTCACTCAACTGATCAACAGCCTCATCGTCCATAATAGAATGATCATCTTCTACGTTTTCCATGAATTCAAAAAAATGTTGGAACGAAACAATATTCTTCTCTGTGTTTGACTTTTTATAGTTCAAAATATAATTGAAGGTAATGCGGTAAAGCCAAGTTCTGAATTGAGCCTTATTCACATCATACTTTGCTAAATTCGTTACCACTTTTATCAGAATATCTTGGGTCACATCTTTAGCGTCTTCAATGTTTGCTAACATTTTGATGGCAATATTGTAGATGAAATTATTGTGTCTCTGCAACAATTCATTAAGCGCTTGACGGTTGCCCGTTATCGCTTTTTTGATGAGTTGATTGTCTTTTTGGCTATCAAACTTGCGACTGAATGGATTTTGTTGAGTCATATTTCCATGTGATTTACTAGTGATACAACCCAATCTTCTAGGTGTGACAAGTTTTTTATTTTTTATAGAAAGTAATGGCGTACATTCGTAC
>JBCCSR010000270.1:0-6675 GCA_039199865.1 Bacteroidota bacterium | reverse complement strand
GGTCACAATCAATCGGACTTCGATGTTTCCCGAAATATCGTTGAAATACAGAAAGAATTCTTTTTCAGTAAAAGTACGCGCGTCCGTTCCCACTCTCCATTCATAGGTATCATTTTCGTGTAGGGCTTTAAAATGAATATTTCTTGGCGACCACATGGTATCAATCTCTAGGGCCAAGCCTTGTGGATTAACAACATCGACTGTCATCGAATCAAATATGATAAATTCAGCATTGGCTCGACTCGCTTCGATACAAGGATCGAAGTTGGGACAAAATGGATCCGTGGGGTCATCGCAAATCTTAGATTGATTACAATCGTAGAGCAAAAAAACGGACCATGCGATTAATGTGGGTAGCACTAAGTTTGACGTTCTCATCCTTATTGGTTTTCAGATTCATTTCAATTTAGGCATTCCTGTTCAATCGAAAGCACAAAATGTTATCTTTAACATTATTTTTGTATTTTAACATTTTCTTATTGTTTGAATTTTAACATAAATACTTTAACTATTCCAGCTAAAAAGGAGAAGGTGCCAGTGCTCTCCGTTGGCACCTCTCCAAACCATAGCACTCTCTATGCTTACAATACAATTGCTTTATTCTGCCCTTGCTAGGTAGCCCAGGAGAGAAATGATGCACTCCTCTCCAATTGGGCTACACCCCTTAAAACATGCGCTCAACTGCTAGCGTATTACGGATTTATTAATCTATTTTACTTTTTTGGGTAGTAAAGTGTGAATAATTTTATAACTTACATATGTGTCAACTAAAAGCCTGTCTCCCGTGACAGAGACAGGTATTAGGTGAATCGACGTTAGATTCGCCGTGAGCCTTCCGAATGCAGTTATTATTCATTTTCCATTTTGGCGATAATTGTTCGTCCACCCACTAAATCTATTTGTTACAGTAATTGGATGTTATGAATGCTTGCTATTCAGCATAACATTTTGCCCAAAAGGAAATTCTCCTAAGTCCATGCTTGAGCAATAATTTTGCACTCAATAATTTACAATTGCAAGATAGGAGTATTAATAAGTAAATAATCTGTCATACTATGCACTTGCAGCATCAAGGACTAAAAAAGGAATTTAACAAATCCCTCACCAAAGAACATTGACAATCAGCACCTTGCAAAATAGAAACATGGAAGACTTAAAACTTTACATCTCAGAAATAGATGCCAACTTACTAAATCAAGTAGTAGGAAAACCAAGACTGTTAATCAATACACTCAAACAAAAAGAGTTCTCTACAAAGGATGAATTCATTACCTATTTTTGCGGTCAAACTTATAGTAGAAAGTACTATACTAACTTAAAATCACGGACGATGAAGATACTACAATCTCTCATCATAGTAAGCTCCCCAAAGGACAATAGCTTAGTGAAAAAAAATCTTGATAATTGTCGAAGACTTTTCATAATCGGGCAAAAATTCTTAGGAAATGGCCAGCGAAAGGAGGGATTGAGACTCATCAAAGAGGCCCATAAGATCGCTGTTGAGTACGATTTTACCCATTTGGCCTGTGAGCTATCCAGCGTTTTGTACCACGACCATATTTACTATCATAAAAATATGCGTCAAGCTAATTTTTATGCCAAACAAGTCAAAAAGTATCTCGAATATTACACCGCGGAGAAGGAAGCAGAGCATTACTTTTATCAGATGCTCGGACAAAAAGATAGAGCTAAGCAGCTTCGAATCATCCAACAAGGGATTACTAAGCTCGCCTCGCTAAATGGAAATAGCATTACTTTTATCGTTTACAAATACTCTTTGCAAAACTATTTTGGTTTTAATACAGGAGACTATGATCTGGTTATTCAGTGTTGTACCGAGGCACTCCGATGTCTTGAGAACAAATCAGGAGTTTATGCTTCACATCGGCAATTCTTTTTAGCAAAAAAAGGAATTGCACAAATTGCCAAGGGGCAATATGCAGCAGCCGCTAAGAACTTCCAAGATGCGAAGCAATTTGCTCCTCCAAAGTCTTACAATGAATTTTTATTGAACCTTTACGAAACCTTTAATCACCTCCATGCTGGCGCCTACCAAGCCGCTTACGACCAATACCTGATTGGAAAGAAATGCCGCTTCAAAGTGATCAAAGACCAATTTGTAATTATCGGAGCCTACATGTGCTTTCTATCCCATCTCGGTTATTTGAAACTGGAGAAAAAGTTTAGAATAGGAAAATACCTCAATGAGACCTTTAAAGCGCAAGCCGATAAACAAGGCGACAATATCAATATTTTAATTGCCGAGTTACTCGTCTATTTAGTGAGAGACAAGGATAAATTTATTGATCGAGTCGATGCCATCCAAAACTATAGCTATCGCCACTTAACCGGAGCCGATACCCGACGAGCCAAGCGGTTTATCAAAATTCTGTGCATGCTACCAAAAGCCAATTTCCATCCTCTAGCCTTGGAAAGACTCGCCAAAAGACAAATTCAATATCTGAAAAAATACCCGATCCGGATGGGAGAGATCTTTGAGATTGAAGTGATTCCCTTTGGAAATTTATTAGAGATGGTAATGTTGGCGCTACAACAGAAAAGAGCATAGCAAATACTACTACAGACAAACTACTCTTAAAGTAGCCCATCCAACTCATCCAATTCCTCATTCTCAAACTTCTTCAAATAATCCCTCGTCGTCTGAACATTCTCATGCCTTAAACTCAAGGAGTTGCACCCCGTCGAGCAAAGTAAATAGCCCTCCGTAGCCCAATACTTATCAAATAGACAGTATATTTACGAGACAAAGAAAACTATCCAAAGCCTGAAGATGAAAATAAAACGAATACACATCTATAAGCGTTCGCTTCCCCTGATAGAGCCCTTTATCATTGCTTTGGGCCCAATTGATCAGGCTCAAAATGTGGTGGTGAAGGTGGAGACGGAGGGAGGAGACTATGGTTTGGGGGAATGTAGTCCTTATCCAACCATTCATGGGGAAACTCAGGAGGGGAATTGGGTAATTGGGCAGTGGATGGCTCGGGGGTGGATTGGGAAAGAGGCATTGGACATTGAGGAGCGGATGAAAGAATTGGATCGCTTAATTACTGGTAACCCATGCATCAAGAGCGCTTTTGATATGGCTTTGTACGATCTAAAAGCGAAATCAAAGGGGATGCCCTTGTATCAAATGTTGGGAGGAGGAAATGAGGGGATGGTCGTTACCGACATGACGGTGAGCCTCAACGGTGTTCCGGAAATGGTAGCGCAGGCCATGCGCTTTGCACGGGCGGGCTTTCCGGTACTCAAGATAAAGCTGGGAGGAACACCCGAAGAGGATGTCAAACGAATTGTGGCCATCCGTCAGGCCATCGGGATGGAGCTGCCATTGCGGATTGATGCCAATCAAGGCTGGACGGTCGACGCGGCCATTGGCATTTTGCGTGCTTTGGCACCCTATCACATTCAACATTGTGAGGCTCCGGTGCCCCGTTGGAATCGTTTGGGTTTGGTGGAAGTTCGTCAACAAAGTCCTATTCCCATTATGGTGGATGAGGCGCTTTTTGATCATCACGATGTCCAACAATTGCTACAAATGCAGGCAGTGGATCGATTCAATATCAAATTGGGCAAAGCAGGGGGAATCCACAAAGCATTGCGGATTGCTCGCTTGGCAACGGAGGCAGGAATCGCTTGTCAGGTTGGTAGTTTTTCTGAATCTAAGCTAGGCATCTCGGCTTTGCTTCATTTTGCGAAAGCCTGTACTTGCGTAAAATATTTCGACTTGGACGCCCCATTGATGCTGGCCGAAGATCAAACTCTGAATGGCTTGCAGTATGAGGCTGGGGGGAAAGTGAGACTTCCCGATGGGCCAGGAATCGGAGCGGATTTGGCAGAGGCGTATTTGCAAAGTCTAGAAAGTGTTTCCATTGGAGCGAAGCCTTAAATTATAAACACTATCTTTAAGGTCACCAATTATGATTGCTAGAATGAATTTGAGCCTTTGTCGTCGCCAACTGATGATTTTGTTCCACTGCTTGGTTATCTCTCTGTGTTGTTTACCCAGTACCCATCTAAATGCCCAGGTTGATAAGACCAATTATGAGCTTTTGTGGGAAATTTCGGGAAAAGATTTGCCAGCGGCCGCTTACCTTTTCGGAACAATGCACGTCCGTGATGTCCGTGCCTTTGAATTCAGCGATTCCGTTTTGTTGATGCTTGATCGATGTCCCCAATTTGCCATGGAAATCCATCCGGATACTTTGAGCCAATTTATGCTTGATCTCTATCTCAATGGGGATACCACCAATGTGCTCAAAAGCAAATTGAGTGATACGGCTTACTCGAATCTCAATCAAGTCGTCTTACAAAAAACGGGGAAGCCCATCGACTCGATGGATATCAAAGATCCCTTTTACATCGAATTGTTGCTCAGTGATTTTGATGAACCCGAACATACCCAAAAGTATCCACAATTTGTCGACCTGTATTTGTACAAGCAGGCAATGGGAGTGGGAAATACCGTTTTTGGATTGGAGAAAATTTCAGATTATTTGAGCGTAACCAGTAGCTTTTTCAAGCTGTTTGAGAAGGGAAATTATGAAGAACTACCGGAGAGTGATGCCAGTGAGAATGATGTGACTTATGAGTCCTTTATCGAAATTTATCAAAGTGGCGACTTGGCTCGCTTGATGGCTTTTATCGATCAATTTCCCAAAGATGAGGATTACAACGATGAATTGCTCATTCGGCGCAATTACAATATGGTTGATCGGTTTTTAGACTTGGCTAGAAAACAGGCGACTTTTTGTGCAGTGGGTGCGGCTCATTTACCCGCAAAGGAAGGCATGATTGATCTGTTGCGAAAAAAGGGGTACCGAGTTCGGAGAGTATTGCCAACTTTTACTGGGGTAGCCGAGGAATACGCAAAAAAGAAATGGGAGGCCATTTGGTATACCTACAACAATCCAGAGCTGGCTTACGAAGTAGCGACTCCCGGAGCACCCTCCAAGATGCTACCCAAAGGTGCTCCAGACTTATTTGATTTGTATATCCGATCGGACCTTAGCGAAATGAATAACTTTATTTTTATGGCGGTAGAGGCAGGACCGGGAGTCGATTTGAATGCAGCAGCCTACACAGATACGGTCTTGCAACGATGGAATGAGGAAAGTCCGATGGAAGTATTGAACAGCGTACCTACCCAGAGAGATGGGCAGGCAGGGACGCGCTATCGCTGTCGAGATCAAGAAAACTCGCAGTACATCTTTGAGATCTTTCTACGGCAACGTATGATTTATCTCTTTGCAGTGGTCCGAGAAGATAGTCTTTTGCATACCAGCAATATTCAGCGCTTTTTTGATTCGATTCGATTTCTGGATTTTCCAAAAGACAAAATGCACACGTTGACCGAACCAGAAGGCGCTTTTGAAATCCAACTGCCCACAAAAGCCCGATATCGGATAGCGCAGAAAAATGTGGTGTACGGTAATGGACTAGAAGGGGACATCAATTTGCACTCTTACGTGGCCGTAGATCCAAAAACTGAATTTTCTTATTTGGTTCGCTATAATAATTATTCGCCCGGCATCATTATTTCGAACCCGGAAGAGGTGTTGGAGAGCTCCGTCAATACTTTTAAAACGTTATGGGGAGATGAACAAGCAGCGGCCAAAAAAATTACGGTAGAAGGTTTTCCGGGCTTGGATATTATGATTGACCGTGGAGAGGTTTGGGTTTATCTTCGGCACATTATCCGGGGAAATCGGATGTATTTGATCATGGCTGCGGTACCGCCAAATATTGACTTTCCAGTGGTGGCTCCCATCTTTAACTCTTTTAAATTTTTGCCCTTTCAACGTGCCCCCCTGGTGTCACAATCTTTGGAAGCTGGTCGCTTTCAAATTGACCTGCCCGATTTGATTGTTCGGACGGCAGAAACACAAAGTTATTATCGAGTACAAGATGTTAAAATATCAGCACAGGACACGCTATCTGGAACTTTGTTTGAGTTGAGTGAATACGAATATTCTCCCTATTTATCGCGGGAGCGCTTCGACACCATTAAATTTAGCGTCATGAACAGCACACGAATTTTGGAGGGACAAATCAACCACGAGGACCTTCAATTTCAAGGAGTACCAGCCATTTACATGACTACCGATGACAACCTCAAAGAAGTGCCTACCCATCGCTTGTTTTTCTTTCGCGATCGCTATTTTTATGAATTGATGATTTTTCCGGTAGAAGCAATTAGTCGGGAGGAAGCCTTTACTTTTTTCAATAGCTTCCGATTTTTGAAAACTGTGGAGCCTTTACCGGAAAATGGAGTAACTTTGCTTTTTGATGATTTGGCTTCTCCAAACTTGGCCAAGCGTCGTTTGGCCAAAGCGACCGTCGATCATTTTTATTTTGATGTCAACAGTTTGCCTAATATTTATCGGATTTTGGAACTGGACTTTCCGGGGGATACCCTCGGGGAGTTGAGCATTCACCAGATGATGCTCCGCGAATTTACTTACAACAAGGATGAGGGGACACTACCTTTCTTGGTCAAACTTTTTCAGCAAAAAGCACACGATTCGCTTTTACAGGTGGCCATTCTAGAAACGATTGCAGAAATGAAGACGAAGGAGGCTTTTGGACAATTTTTTGGCTTGGCTGGTGATTTTCGCAAAGACCAATATGCAGGTTATATCTACAAAGATTTGTTTC
>JBCCSR010000269.1:0-6679 GCA_039199865.1 Bacteroidota bacterium | reverse complement strand
TCGTACCGATGCCGAACCCACCCTAAAAGAATTGGCAACCGTTTTGGAGAAAAACCCCGGTATCAAAATTCAATTGTCTTCCCACACCGATTGTCGAGGAAAAAACAACTACAATGAAGATCTGTCGCAAAAGCGGGCCCAGTCTGCCGTAGACTTTTTGATTTCCAAAGGCATCGACCCCAATCGCTTAATTGCCAAAGGTTATGGAGAAAATGCATTGGCCATCGACTGCGTCTGTGCTCGTTGTACGAAGGAGGAACACCAAGCCAATAGAAGAACAACGTTTAAGATTTTGGAAAATTAATCCCTCCTATTTCCTATCATTGATGGAAATGCTAAAACAAGAAGGTGTTTCGCTCCATGGAGCGAAACACCTTCTTGTTTTGATAAAATATGGGAAGAGCAAGCACTAGAGCATTCTAATAGCTCATCTTTCCAACTATCGTCTTACAATTCTAGCCAGCTGATTGAGTTCCGGATGCAAGAAACGAACGAAATAAACACCTGGAGGATAGACGTGTAGCGACATCTTTCCAACCAACGCGTCATCAAAACGCGCTAAACGACCCCGTTCAATCACCTTTCCGTTGACGTCGATGATTTCCGTACGTAAATCTTGAACGCCATCTAGTCCTTTGACTTCAATATTAAAAATACCTTCTGTAGGATTTGGACTTACTCTAATCAATTGCCCCGAAGACAATTCTTCAATGCTAACGGCTACGTCTACTTCAACTGTCAAAGTTTTACTACAACCAATATTATCAGACACCTCAATCAAATAGGTGCCCACTCCTAGGTTTTCAAACAATGGACTATCTTGAGCAGGGCCACCGTCCAAATTATAAGTGAAAGGGGGTACACCTGAGGTCACATCCAATAAAACACTACCGTCAGTAGCACTTGGCGAACTCGCTCCGGTAATGTCGGCAGAAAAATCAATAGCACAAGTTCCTACCAATACATCGATTTCTACCACACAGTTTTGAGCATCCACTACGACTACCGAGTAAGTACCACCACTCAATCCTCCAAAAAATCCGTTGGAAGAAAAATTCTGTCCTCCATCAATACTGTACATCAAAGGAGCCAAGCCATTGTCACCAGATAGGAAGATGACTCCATTTCCAGCACCTGGTGCACTTTCGTTGACCACATTATCTATAACATTTAAGAAGCATACAAATGGTACACAAAAGTCCGTATTGTTCTGGCTGCCATATTCCGCTCCTTGTGCGACAATCACCTCGTTTTCATCAATCAAGCGATAAGAGCCATCACCAAAGTTGCAGCACAGGCCATCATTGCCAGAATCAAACATGGTGAAGGTATAACAGGCATCGACGATACAAAGCTGCTCGTTGACCGTTGTTCCCGCCACATTTTGAGGATAGGGTCCTCCACTGTAGATGACAAAGTCATTTTCATTGGTCAAGGTCCAGGTGACTTCCTGTGGAGCATTGTCAAAATTAATTTCCAAGTTCAAAAACTTTGGATTGTCGACAAAAGCGTTGAAAGTGCGTCCAAAAGCATCGTTGCTCATGTTTTCATCCGCCATGCCGTTGGGTTTAGCCACACTGACTTCGATGGTATTTTCTCCGTCCAACAAACCCGTCAAAGAAACGGGAAGTAATTCCATGGCACCACTTGCCAAATCTCCCGTCCAATTGATTACCTGTGGCGCTCCACCATTGTAAGACCAAGTAATTTCTGCTGAGGTCAAATTTTCAACTCCTACGTTGGTCAACTCAATTGACACATCAATATTGTCTTGACAAATTGGTGCCTCAAAGCCAGCGATGGATGCAATGGCTGCATCAAAGCGAGGCAGTTTGGCAATCACCGTACGGAAAGTATCATTTAAAATATTGCCATCATCTTCCAGCGAACTGAATACTTTAAACTCGTAAGATTTGATGATGGACATATCAACTGTTTCATCAAAAACAACCGTAACCGAACTGTCCTGCTGGACGGACTCCGTAACGATTTTAGTACCGATCAAAGTACCATCTACCATCAAGCCCACTTCAAAATTGGATTGCGTATTGATCCCAATATTTCTAAAAGTAGCCGTAACGGTCTCACTATCGGTCAACAATTCAGAATCTACGGGACTCAGCACTCCGGTAGCACTCATGTCGTTGGTATCTCTATTGATGACAAAAGAAGCAATTCTGGTTCCCCAAGCTCCATTGCCGGTCGTATATTCCCCAGTAAACCAAAAAGTCCGCTCATCCGATGGATCAACTGACATGGCAGAGTAATCCCCATGACGAACGGAAGGATTCCAATTTTCACCAGCGACAATTTCATATTCCTGAACCGTCATCTCCCCCAGTGGATCGGAAACTCTTCTTCCCGTAAATCGTAGGCCGGGTTGTGCGTTGGGTCCCATTGCCGAGTAGCCCAAAGCAATATTTCCTGCGCCATCAATAGCGATAGACCCCATAAAACGATTGAGGTTATCCGGTGCATAAGTACCTTCCTGATAAATCGTCCACTGCTCTCCCGGATTCTTTCGCAACTCCATCCAACGAATTCCCGCACGACTGCCTCCCGTCACATCGACAGAAAAGTTGAGTACCATCGTTTCATAATTGCCAAAATTGCGGTACTGCGTTCTAAACATAATGGTGTGCTGTAGCGCCGCAACAACGTTACCGTTTCCTTGATCAATACAGTTGAAAATATCGAATTCTGGGCAAAGCGTGGCATCGAAGGGAGCCGTAGGCAACTCAATTGGTCCGGTTACGGTAGAGTTACTTGCATTATCAAAATCAACAGATACTTCCCAAATTTCAACTCGATCTGCTCCAAATCCCCAGGCATCATCATGAATGCGAAGAACGTATTGCGGACTTCCGGCAGGTGGAGCCAGAGCACCATCCCAGTCGGCAGCAGAAGCAACTTGCCACGCAAACACGTTGGTGTTATTGAATTTGGGAACGCCCAATTTTTGCATCGGTGGATTTTCCACACCATTGAGTAGGTCGTCTCTTTTCATGACATAAACTGGAATGTCGGGATCACTTCCCTCGTTGGTCGTGATATAGTAAGCATCCTGCCAAATGCCAAATTTAGGATAATCAGGCAAAGAAGTAGAACTCACTCGATACGTGTAATAACTTCCCAAGGGATCACTGGTTTCTGAGACCGCAATCAACATTGAAACAAAATCATTGCTTAGCTCAGTGACCAACCAACGGCCTGCCTCTTGATCCCACAAAACGATTGGATCTCCTAGTCCACCGGTATTGAATTGGGTCCACAAAGTATTGACCGCAATGGGATTGGAAGCAGGAGCCCCATCTTTATCAAAAACACGCATGACAGCACCACCAGCACCGTTCACCATTTGCAGGTAAAAATCTTCATTGATAAAACCAACCGGATCGGGAGGAACAACTCCCCCACCATTGCCTTCGTTCAAACCGTCGAAGTTGAGAAGTGGCTCGACAATCACCGAATTTTCGGGAGTCAATTGATTGTTCACTAGAGGATCTGGTCCCAGTGGAAGTGGATTGGCCTTCATTTGGCGCATGGGCTGGACATCCCGGAAATTGGGAATCTCTTTGGGCCAGTTCTGTTTCTTTTGCTTCTTTTTATCATTGTTAGGAAGCGCAAATAATTGAATGGATTCTTTTAGAGGTTTGGTTTTGCCCAACAATTGAACTTGCCCAGCTTTAGCATTATGGTAAGTTTCAGATTGTTGTGCCATCAAATGAAGGCTAAAACAAAACATGACTAGGGTCAGCAAGCCAGAACGTAGAGTTTCGTAGGTCATTCTTTAATTTTTAAAATTCGTGAAGATCATTTTAATCGCCGATTAGTTATATTAGGTTTGTTTAATATACTAAATCAAAAAGCAGGCTATCAGTAAGCAATGTGAAGTTACTTATTTCAACTAACAATTGAAGGCATTACTAGGTTTATAACTTCCCATTTGTCAGCCTTTGGTCTTTTGTTTCCACAGAATAATGAGCAAATTCAGGGGGAATGAATCAGAATGGGATGCAAAAGACGATTTCCATTTTTACACCACACCTCTAGATAGTACATGCCTGCCGGAAAATCAGTCAAAAACAAACGATAAATTTGCTGATCCGCAGCATAGTCAAAGGACAACTCCTTCGACTGACCATCCAAAGTGTATATGCGCATTTGCGCTGCCTCTAAATCGGGATTCAAGAGCTCAAGATAGACAATATCAGTAGCAGGATTTGGAAAAATAGTGAAATCGCTTTGACCGATTTGTGCATTACTCGTCGTTTGATCCACTACAATTTCGATGCTCTGGCTACACAGTTGCGCATCCGTTACGGTGACTTGGTAGGTCCCAGGAAAGAGTTCAATGGCGATGGAATCATTTTGATTCCCCGTATTTTCATCCCATTGAAAAGTAAAGGGCCATTGTCCATTGATCACCTGAGTGGTTGCACTACCGTTTGGATTGGCACCAAGGGAGGGATTAGAAAAGGGCAACAATTGTAGCGCTTGATCTTCCATTACCGTAATGCCTTGCTGGATGATTAGCTGACATTGATTGGCATCTTGAACCGTTAGCCAATAAGTTCCACTCGCCAAATGATTCAGGTCTTGCGTGGTGGCGCCATTGCTCCATTGATACTGATAGGGAGCAGTTCCACCGGATACGTCTAAGTCAATTCCTCCATTGTTTTGTCCTTCACAATAACTTGCTTGTACGTCAATCACTTGATAAATCAATGGTTCTGGACTACTGATAGAAATGGCCTCACTGACGCCCAAACAACCATTGGCATCGGTTACCGTGAGTTGATAAATACCACTTGCCAAATTTGTATTCAAGCTATCGAGATTTCCATTGCTCCAATTGTACTGAAAAGGTGGCGTACCACCAAGGATGGTCATGGCAAGGGATCCATCGTTGGCCTGGGCACAGGAGAGCTCTTGAACTTCAACGGGAATCAAATCCAGATCTTGAGCGAGTTGTTGGACTTCCACTGCGGGAAGGACTTGCGTACATTCATTGTTGTCTGTAATGGTCAATGCATACTTTCCAGGAACCAAGCCCTGAATGTCTTCACTCGTTGCGCCATTGCTCCAGTTGAACTGGATCGGAAGACTTCCACCAAAAACAGAAACCGCAATGCTTCCCATCGAAGCCTCAGAACAACCCACATTTACAATTTCATCCACTTCAATCATCATGGGCTCTGGCATACCAATATTTATAAATGGACTCACGGAAATACAAGCATTGGCATCCAGCACAATCAATTGATAAAGGCCGGAAGAAAGACCGGTAATGTCCTCATCCTGGCCACCATTACTCCAGCTATAAACATAAGGTGGACTACCACCACTTACCGCCACATCAATGCTTCCATCTGCCGCATCAAAGCAATTGATGGCTTCGATGCTCAATACGTCTATGGTCAGTTCTGACGGAGCTTCAAGTACAATGGAATCGGTAACAATAAAACATCCATTCGCATTGCTAATGGTCGCGACGTAGGCCCCAGCGGCAAGAGATTGGATGTCTTCAGAAGTTTGTCCCGTATTCCACTGATAGAAAGACCATTCTGAGGAAGGAGGCTCGGTAAAAATCACCCCATTATTTTCTGTAAAACAAGTGGGTGGCTGAATCAACTCAATTGAGGCACTCTGGGCAAAAACGATATCCAATTCGAAGGGGATCGTAGTCAAGCTACAATTATTGGCATCAACAATTGTCACTGCATAGGTACCTGCCCCCACTCCTATCAAATCTTTCTCCTGACTTCCATTGCTCCATTGATAAGTATAAGGTTCCGCTCCTCCGGTGATTTCAATGTCAATGCCGCCATCATCAACTCCATTACAGGAGACTTGTTGGATTTGGATACTAGACAAAGTCAATACCTCTGGTGCACTGACCATGAAAGGATCACTGATCAAAATACAAGCCTGTGCATCGGTAACCGTGACTTGATATGGTCCCGGTGCCAGGGAAGAGATAGTGGCACTGGTCATACCATTGTTCCAGAGAAAAGTGTAAGGCGCCGTTCCTCCTTCGACATTCACCGTAATTTGAGCATCTGCTGCTCCGTTGCAAGAAGCATTTTCCAACAATATATTTTCAAATATAAGAGCAGGAGGTTGATTGAGATTGAGTCCCTCCAAAACCAAGCTACAAGCATTGGCATCTTCTATCGTCACTTGGTAAGCACCGGCAGCCAAATTCGTCGCCTGCGCGCCTTGCTGCCCATGACTCCAATGATAGAAATAAGGGGCAGTTCCTCCCTCGGGCTGAAGCTGAATACTGCCGTCTTGGGCACCAAAACAAGAAACATCTTGGCTATTAATGCCATTCATTTGAATGGCTGAATTTTGCGTTACCTGAAAGGTGCTGGTTTCAAACATGCAACCATTGGCATCGCTGACACTGGCAAAATAATCGCCTGCGGGCAAATCAGACAACTGCTCCCCTGCTGCCCCATTATTCCAGAGCACTTGATAGGGAGGCGTACCTCCACTCATATTCAATTCAATGGCACCATCCGTTCCTTCCCAGCAAGACACAGTACTCACAAAAGCGGCATTTAGAGCAAGCGGAGCGGGACTCCCGACTTCAATATTTTCCAAAACATTGACACAAATCCCGTCGGCAATACTGACCGAATAAATTCCCGCCGCTACATTGAGCAAATCCTGG
>JBCCSR010000268.1:0-6680 GCA_039199865.1 Bacteroidota bacterium | reverse complement strand
CCGGGCGTGGCAGAACCAATAATGCCCCATTCTGTTTTTTCCAAAGAATAGCTCAGATCATTGAGATTGACATCTACTTTATAAAAACCTGGGCTTGGCGCTTTGATATTGACCCCACTATTTAGGTCTAGGATTCCATCACCGTTATTGTCTCCATAACTTCCCGCAAAATTGGGCGTTTCTGCAACTCTAAACTCATCAGTTGGATCGCCCAACCAAACATAACCTTCATACACCCCATCATCATTTGGAGAAGCAATGGTGGAATTCAAATCATTGAGATTCCAACCTTGATAGGAACCCGGTATATAAATAAATGGATATTCTTCACTCGTCCCCGGAGCGACAATCAAGCCACTCCCCTGTCCCGCGACGGAAGGATATTTATTGACCAATGCGCTGGTCACTCTCAATCCTCCCCAGCCACTAACGACTCCAAACTCACTGGGGACCATAGATCCTCCAATCCCCGCTCGGGTCAAGAAGGTTGTTCCTCCCCAAGTTCGCGTATTGATGCCATCATAAATGACGGGAAAAATCACTTCCTGCGAAGTGTGGTTGTCTGCCATAAATAGATGCTCATAATCTGCCTCTAAACTGTATCCACCAGATTGAATGATCTTATTGCAATAGGTCAAACATTCACTGGCATTGGAACGCCCTACGTAAACATCCGCATTCAAATGCAATTTGGCCAACAGCATCCACGCAGCTCCTTTGTCGGCACGGCCATAGACACTTCTGGGCTCCATCAAATCATTTTCAATGGCCAAAAGTTCGGATTCAATGTAATCGAACAATTCTGCGGCATTGGTTTGTCGTGGGAAAAAAGAACCTACTGGATCTTCCTCCGTGACGAAGGGAACATTTCGGAAATGATCCAAGGCATGCCAATAACTTAAGGCACGGAGGAATCGCGCTTCCGCTCGAAAAGTTTGAACTTCTTCTTGTAAAGCAGCATCGACATTGCGCTCTGCCAATTTCTCTGGCGTCGATTCTCTCAGAAATTCATTGCAAACTGCTATCTGGTAAAATATTCGGTAATAAAAAGCCGCAATAAACGTATCATTGGCATCCCACTGATGGTAATGAAAGTTTTTAATGGTTTGGTCGTTCCATCCCACAACAGCTTCTTCGGTCGTCAACTCTTGGTGGTGCCAAAATGCGCGAAGATACTGTCCGAAACCTTCGTCAATCCCCGAAATATCGGAGGCGCCAGAAGGCCCCTCTTGACCAGTTACGGACAAACCTGCATACAACTTGGCGAGTACCTGTTCGTAAGAACCGGGATCGTCATAAACAGTTGCTGCCGTGATTTCATCCGGATCAATTGGAATGGTATCCAAATCACTAAAGCAGGCGGTCCAACAGAGGGAACAAGTTAATATCAGTAAACAACTCTTGATCTTCATATATTGGTTCATAAATCTTTGGTTTCAATGGATTAAAAACTAGCACTTACGCCGAAAAGTAGCGTTCGGACACGTGGATAAATATTATTGTCAATACCCAAATTGATCTCCGGTTCAATCTCAGAATAATTGGTGATCAACAATGGATTTTGTATGGTGGCACTTAGCGTCAAGCTCCCTTTGTTTTTCATCAAGTTCATAAAGCTGTAGCTAAAGGTGACGTGATCGATCCGCAAAAAGGAACCATTCTGCACAAAGTGATCACTAAAATATTCAGGATTTTCAAAGCCAATGTTGCGAATCTCTGGATGAGCATTTTGCAAATACAAAGTTGGATGTAGGAGCCGTCCAAAATTGGTGAGATCCGACTGGATGTTGTTGTAAATGAAATTACCCGTATTGGCACGTCCAGCAAAAGAAAAAGAGAAATTGCCGTAGCTCAAATTAGAGGTAAAACCAAAATAGAAATCTGGAGCTGGGTCCTCGTAACGGTACATGTCTTCCGGACTCACTTTTCCATCGCCATTGCGGTCGACGTACAAACCTTCCACCGGATTGCCCGCTTCGTCATAGACTTGTTCGAAAACGAAATAAGAATTGGCGGGAAATCCAACACTATGAATTTGGATATTGCTACCAACACCTCCGGAAATTCCTCCTACCAATACCCCCTGATAATCGGGATCATCAGAAGCAATCAATTTGGTAATTTCGTTGGTATTGGCCGTTACGTTGAACCCAACTTCCCAGTTGAGTTTAGGTCTTTGTACAATGACTCCGTTGACGGAAAATTCAACGCCCTTATTTTCTAAATCTCCAACATTGGTATCAATGAAGTTGGTCAAATTGGTTCCGGCAGCTACTGGGATAAAATTGAGCAAATCTCTGGTTTCTCGAATGTAATATTCCAAAGAACCGTACAATCGATTGTTAAACAAACCGTAATCTACCCCAATGTTGTAGGTCGTGGTCTCCTCCCATTTGATGTTGGCATCGTAGCCCTCTGGGCGCAAAGAAGTGATAAAATTATCGCCAAACTGGTATTGAGCATTGTTCAAACTCGCTCGGTAGCGAGGTAGGTGCTCATAAAAATCGCCAATATCCTGCTGTCCAGTTACCCCATACCCCAAGCGGAATTTCAAATTGGTCAGTTGTCCTGCGGTGCGATTGACCGCTTTCCAGGCAAAGGCGGCAGCGGGGAACAAACCCCAACGGTTTTCTGGTGCAAAACGAGAAGAGGCGTCGCGACGTAAAGTGAAGGTGAAAAGGTATTTTTCATTCAAGGAATAGTTGAGTCGGCTAAACAAAGACAGGAGATACAATTCCCCTTTGTCTTGTTTGAAATTCGTCTCCGACTCCGTCCCTGCAACATCGCTGTTTAAATCTTCTTTTTCAAAGAAAAAACGCTGCCAGGAATAGCCTCCCATCAACTCGATTTTATGTCTGTCAAAAGTTTTGCTGTAGTTGAGGTAAAACTCCAATAATTCATTGGTCTTGGTTTCCTCGAAGGAATTGTTGGTTCCTCCTCCGGTAATTGGATTGAAACTAAAGGCTGCCGTATTGGGAATAAAAGTACTTCCATCACCAGTGGATCGATCATATCCCAAGTTTAGGTTGGCCCTCAAATCTGGTAGAAACCACATTCGATAATCAATGGAAGTATTGAAAATAAGGCGGTTGGCACTAGACACGTCTTCCTTCTGCTCTAGGAGGGCAACCGGATTATTTGGTGCCAGCCCATTGGGAATACTCATTGTAGAATCGGCCTCAATGAGCCAAGTATAATAGCCATCAAAATCACTATTACCGGAAAAAACGGGTTGAGTAGGATCAAAAGCAATGGCACTTCCAATGGCATCGCGGTTCGCAAAAGTATTGTTGCTGATGCTGTATTTGGTATTGACATTCACCTGAAGGGTATTGTCAAAAAAGCCAGGAGACAAATTGAGTGCCGCCGTGGTTCGTTTAAACTCATCAGTTCTGAGCACCCCTTTTTTATTGGTATACCCCAAGGAAAGGCGGTAGGGCAATATGTTGGCCAATCCACCAGACAAACTCAGGGTGTGATCGGTTCCCAAAGCAGATTCATATATTTCATCTTGCCAATTGGTCTCACTATCTCCAAGCAGACCAACCGCCGTACTTTCGGCTCCAAAGCGATCGGTAATCAAATTGCGGTATTCCGTGGCATCCAATACTCGGGCGCGATCGGTAATGGTACTCACAGAAAAATTCCCTGTGTATTCTACTCTTAAATCACTGCCGAGTTTTCCCTTTTTGGTAGTAATCAAAATCACCCCATTAGATGCGCGAGAACCATATATTGCGGTAGCAGAGGCATCTTTGAGAACAGTAAAAGTCTCAATGTCATTGGGATTGATGAAATTGAGAAAGTTTCTAGATCCAGCTACTCCCGTGTTGTCTACGGGGATACCGTCAACAATAATGAGGGGATCATTGGAAGCACTAAGGGAAGAACCGCCACGAATTCGAATCACTGCGCCATCTCCGGGTGCACCACTATTGGTGGTAATTTGCACTCCGGCAATTTTTCCAGCCAACAACTCTTGTGCCCCCGTGATGGAGCCACGGTTGAACTGTTCGGTGTCTACCGATTGTACCGAACCGGTAGCATCTTCTTTTTTGACCGTTCCGTATCCGATGACGACGACCTCATCGAGTACGGCCTCATCAAACCCTAGGCTGAAATCCAACACGGTGGCTTGCCCGTCTTTGACCTCCACTTTCTTTTCTTTGGAACCATAGCCCGTGTAACTAGCCCGAATAGTGTAAGATCCGGCCTCTATTTCATTCAAGCTGTAGTTGCCGTCGAAGTCCGTTGCCGTTCCTTTGGATGTACCAACAATTAATACGGTACCACCAATAACGGCCTCACCAGTCTCATCGGTGATCTTACCGGTGATGCTTCCTTGAGCATGCCCAATGGAAAGACTCGCCAACAACAAAAAAGCAGGTAAAATTGCCTTGTATAAAAGCCTCATACATTAATATATTTTAGCGAAATGGTAAATAAGAACAAACTCGGATGAGCTTGCTTGCAATGTTTGAAACCAAATTTATGGTAAATAAAAAGAATATCAGACAAATTTTTGATGCAAAAACAGGCCGTAATAGGTATGTAATAGGTGATTTTGGGTGAAATTATGGGATTCTTCTTTTCTTGCGATTGTCTTTTACTACTGCCCAAACAGTAAACCCATTCACATTTTTACCAATTAGAAAAATTCATAATGATGAACTTTTACGCCCAGGTGATAAAAGGGTTGGGAATCGTCCTCTTGGTCGCTTTATCCACACTCACCGCCTCCACTCAAGTGGTCTATACCGAGCCAGCTTTTCCACAACAAACGGACAACGTAACGGTATTCTTCGACGCCAGCCAAGGCAATGCAGCCCTTGCGGGTTTTAGTGGCCCAGTTTATGCGCACACCGGAGTCATTACCGATGAAAGCAACAGTGGAACTGATTGGAAACACGTACAGGGAAATTGGGGAACCGCTGACCCCAATGTTCTCATGACCGCTTTAGGAAATGACCTTTATTCAATTGAATACAACATTACTGATTACTACGGAGTAAATCCGGGAGAAATCGTCGAACAACTGGCTTTCGTTTTTAGAAATGCCAACGGAAGTATTGTAGGTAGAGATGCCGATGGCTCCGATATTTTCACCCCCGTTTATGCGGCTGGCTCTGACTTATTGACGACCATCCTGAGTCCAGATGCCAGCAGTTTGATCGTAGAGAATGGCTCTACAATCGAAGTCAAAGCAGCATCCTCCGTCACAGCGGAGTTGTCTCTTTTTGACAATGGCAATTTATTGACCCAAGTCAATGGCACCGAGCTCGACTTCACGATTAATGTAAGTGGTACGGGTAGTCACCTCGTAGAATTTGTTGCCGACAATGGCAGTACCACTTCTAGCCAAAGTTTTCAGTACGTCGTTCCGCTCGATCAGTCGCCACAAGATCCTCCGGCGGGTACAGAGCTGGGCATCAACTATGTGATTGATACGGAAGTGGTCCTCGTTTTGTATGCTCCCAATAAAAACAATGTCTTTGTTTTGGGAGATTTCAATGACTGGACCTTGGACGCCAATTTCCAAATGCGTAAAAGTCTGGACGGCAACTCCTTTTGGTTGAGTATTGGCGACCTTATCCCTGATCAAAAGTACGCTTTTCAGTATTTGGTCGACGGAACCATCAAAGTGGCCGATCCCTACACTGCGGAGGTACTGGATCCTTTCAATGATCCTTTCATTCCTTCGGTGACTTATCCCGATTTGCCTGCTTATCCAGAGGAGGCCAGCGGAATTGTTTCGGTTTTACACCCTGGTGCGTCCCCATACAATTGGCAGGTCAATGACTTTGAAGCGCCTGCGGAGGAAGACCTCGTCATTTACGAACTATTGCTTCGTGATTTCCTCAGTCGACACGATTATCAAACCCTAATCGATACCCTAGACTATCTTGATCGCTTGGGTATCAATGCCATAGAGCTGATGCCCATCAACGAGTTTGAGGGCAATATTAGCTGGGGATACAATCCCTCCTTTCACATGGCTTTAGACAAATATTATGGCCCCATCAATGAGTTCAAACGCTTTATTGATGAGGCGCATGCACGTGGGATGGCCGTTATCCTCGATGTCGTTTTCAACCATGCCTTTAGTCAAAATCCTTTGGCCCAGTTGTATTGGGATGCCAATAATTTCAAACCTGCTCCAGATAATCCCTGGCTCAACCCCGATGCCCGTCATCCCTTTAATGTGGGTTACGATTTCAATCATGAAAGTCAGGCAACCAAAGATTATGTAGAAAAGATCATTCGCTATTGGTTGAGTGAATTCAAGGTAGATGGGTATCGATTTGACTTGTCAAAAGGCTTTACCCAGTTCAACTCCAACGGAAATGTTGGTTTGTGGAGCCAATACGATGCTTCCAGAATTGCGATTCTAAAGAGCTATGTAGATGTCATGTGGGAAGAAAATCCAAATGCATATGCGATTATGGAACATTTTGCAGCCAATAATGAGGAAACTGAACTGGCAGATTATGGCATGATGCTCTGGGGGAATATGAATCACGAATACAATGAAGCAACGATGGGGTACGGCAATAACTTAAATGGTGCCGACTACAAATCCCGTGGCTGGGCAGAACCCAAATTAATTGCTTACATGGAAAGCCATGATGAAGAACGACTCATGTACAAAAACATCAATTTTGGCAATTCCAGTGGAGCCT
>JBCCSR010000267.1:0-6689 GCA_039199865.1 Bacteroidota bacterium | reverse complement strand
GTAAGTTCCCCTCACTTTTCGCCTCAAGGCAATATAAAACCACCCGTTTACTCTCCGGAGGAATTGCTGGCCGTCGTCCCTGCCAACACGAAAGTTCCTTTCGATATCCGCGAATTGATCATGCGCATTGTCGATGGTTCGGAGTTTTCGGAGTTTAAACCTAAATACGGGAATACACTGGTGACGGGTTGGACACATCTCCACGGTTATCCCCTGGGCATTATTGGCAATAATGGCGTTATCTTTTCGGAGTCAGCCAATAAAGGTGCTCAGTTTGTACAATTGTGTAACAAAAACAACATTCCCATTCTCTTTATCCACAATACGACGGGCTATATGGTGGGCAAAGCCTACGAAGAAGGAGGAATCATAAAAAATGGAGCAAAACTAATCAATGCCGTTTCCAATAGTGAAGTCCCCCACCTCACTTTGATGGTGGGCAACTCTTACGGAGCGGGAAATTATGGCATGAACGGACGTTCGTATCGACCTCGATTCCTGTTTACTTATCCCAACGCAAAAATTGGGGTAATGGGGGGAGCGCAATTGGCGGGGGTGATGGAAATTGTTCAAAGAGCCTCGGCAAAGTCCAAGGGAGTTGATTACGATGAAGAAAAAGGTGCGATGATCAAAGCCATGTTGATCGCAGATGCTGAAAATAAAGCCTCTGCTTGGTATTCCTCTTCTGAGCTTTGGGATGATGGAGTGATTGATCCCCGAGAAACTAGAAATTATCTAGGCTTTGTGCTGGCTGTGGTTTACAATCAAGCCATCAAAGGAACAGAAGCCTATGGCGTTTGGCGACATTAAAAGATTGGTTTCGATACCAAGTTATTGTCTGCTGATTGCCTGACCTAAGTGTAAAAAATGAAAAACATAGATTCAATACTCATTGCCAACCGCGGCGAGATTGCCTCCAGAATTATTCGAACCTGTAGAAAAATGGGCATTAAAAGCATTGCCATTTTTTCGGATGCAGATGGTGAGGCTTTATTTGTTAAAGAGGCAGATTTGGGCGTTCACCTTGGGGAAAGCGCCCCTTCCAGTTCCTATCTTCATCAAGAAAAAATAATCGAAATTGCCAAACAACAGCATGTAGACGCTATCCATCCGGGTTATGGTTTTTTATCAGAAAATGCTGCTTTTGCTAAAAATTGTCAAGAAGCAGGCCTGATCTTCATTGGCCCAAGTGCTGCTGCAATTGATGCCATGGGTTCCAAATCAAAGGCCAAAACAATCATGCAAAATCACGAGGTTCCAGTCATTCCTGGTTATCAGGGTACGGATCAAAGTGTAGAAAGACTGGTACAAGAAGCTAAAGCAATCGGTTTCCCACTTTTGCTAAAAGCGACCGCTGGTGGTGGTGGCAAAGGAATGCGGATTGTTCATCAAGCCAATGAATTGGAAAGCAATATCGCCGCTGCCAAAAGAGAGGCCCAGTCCGCCTTTGGAGAGGACGAATTGATCATTGAAAAATACATTGCCAAGGGAAGACATATTGAGTTTCAAATTTTTGGTGATCAACACGGTCAGGCCATTCATCTCTTGGAGCGAGAGTGCACAATTCAAAGACGTTACCAAAAAGTATTGGAGGAAAGTCCCTCTCCCATTTTAAACGAAGCACTCCGAGAGACTATGGGCGCTGCCGCAGTTAAAGCCGCAAAGGCATTGCACTACGACAATGCCGGAACCGTTGAGTTCATTTTTGACGAAGACAACAATGCTTTTTACTTTTTGGAGGTCAATACCCGACTGCAAGTAGAACATCCCGTAACCGAAGAAATTACTGGCTTAGATTTGGTCGCCATGCAAATAGAAGTGGCAGCAGGCCAAGCACTTGCCATCCATCAAAAGGAAGTCCAAAGCAACGGCTATGCGATCGAAGCTCGATTGTACGCTGAAGATCCAATCAACGATTTTTTACCCGCAAGGGGATCCGTTTATCTGTGGGAAGTGCCTCAAGTAGAAGGACTAAGAATAGAAACCGCTGTCGCAAGTGGTAGCGAAATTTCCATTCACTATGATCCCATGATTGCCAAGTTGATCATTTGGGATCAAAACAGAGCAACAGCTCATCGCAAAATGAGGTATACGCTCAAAAACCTTAAGTGCTTGGGGTTGACCACCAATCAGCATTTTCTTTTGCACCTTTTTGAACAGGAAGCCATCCTACGAGGCGATTACAACACTCACTATCTACAGCAACACTTCCAACCACAGCAACTTATTCAAAAAATCATTGCCCAATTGGATTGGGCAGTCATTGCTGCTACATTGTCGACTTGGCACCAAAAAGATCAGGCCAGACATTTATTGAAAAGTTTACCCTCCGGCTGGCGAAGCAATCGATATGCGCCCCAAGAAAAGACCTTTATTTATGATGAACAGGAATTTGTTGCACAGTATCTTGTCCGGGACAAACGACAATTTGGCTTTCAAATCAATGCGCACAAATACGAAGTTGTCTTGATCACGGCAGCATTGCCACATCTCTCTTTTAGAATCAATGGCCTTCAGTTGACTGCAACTGTCGTTCAAAGGGAACAAGCATTTTACGTTCATCTACCAGAAGTTGGAAACATCCATTTGCGTCAAAAAGAACGTTTCCCGGTCAAAGCCGCTTTAAAAGTTGAAGGAGGTTACGAGGCGCCCATGCCCTCCCGAATTGTCAAGATTTTGGTCAGTGGAGGTCAGGCAGTAAAAAAAGATGAAGCCCTGATGATCATTTCCTCAATGAAAATGGAAAATACCATCCTGGCCGAAAAAGATGGAACGGTTGCGGAGATTTATGCGGAAGAAGGACAAAATGTGGAGGCGGGATTTTTACTACTGAAAGTGGAATAATCACCTAACCACCGCGGTGCCCATGCCTAATTTTTCACCAATTTCAAAACGCTCAATTCAACGCCCTTATGCAATATTTCGAAACCATTGAGACCAAAGCGATCCAGGGACAAACCTTTGCTTTTCTCCTCGTAGAAGAGGCAGATCACGTACTTACCGTGACCTTAAATCGAGCAGAAAAAAGAAATGCCATTCATCCACAGATGACCAATGAATTGGCCTACACCTTTCAATATGCTCACTCCAATAAAGACATTTGGATGATCCTCATTCAGGCCAAAGGCCCTGTATTTTGTGCAGGTGCTGACCTCAAAGCGTTTTCAGGTACCGTTGAGCCCCACGCCTCTACTATTCCACAGGCAAAGGGAGAAGTACTCATCGGAGAACTCTTTAACAAAGTATTTAAACCAACCATTGCTAAAATTACTGGGGATGTGTATGCTGGTGGTTTTTTCTTTTTGGCTGGTGCCAGTATTGTCATTGCCCAAAACGACATCAAATTTGGTTTGCCCGAGGTCAAAAGAGGACTCTACCCTTTTCAGGTCATGGCTTCTCTCCTCCAAGTCATGCCCGCCAGGAAAGTCATTGACTGGTGTATTCGAGGATATCAATTGCCCGTTGCGGAAGCAGAGCAATACGGTTTGGTTACTCAAGTGGTACCAGCGGAGGAAATGGACCAAGCAATCCAACAAGTCATTAAAGAACTCAAGCAGAATAGCCCATCCGCCATTCGCTTGGGCTTGATGGCTTATGACCATATTCAACCTAAGGAAGCAACGCATCAATATTTGATGGGCATGTTGATGAAAACCATCCAATCTAAAGATGGTCGGGAGGGGCTCAAAGCGTTTAGAGAAAAAAGGATCCCCGTCTGGACAGGAGAATAAAGGATTGGGTGTTGCTTCTCCGCTATTGGAAATTAAGGATCAAGGTCAAAAAAATCGTTCAAATGAATAAAGATAAAATCATCATTTCGGCAGCATTAACGGGTGCAGCCACCAATCGTTCCCACTGTCCACATATTCCTTACACGCCGGAGGAAATTGGAGAAGAAGCCAAGCGGGCCGTTGATGCAGGAGCGACTATCGTTCACATTCATGCAAGAGAAGATAATGGAATGCCCAGTTGGCGAACTAAAGTGTTTGAACAAATTCATCGAGAGGTCAGAAAACGTTGTCCAGAGGTCATCATCAATTATTCCACCGGTGCAATTGGACTAACCGTTGAAGAACGAGTGGCCCACCTTCCCCTCACTCGACCAGAAATGGCCGCTTTCAATATGGGGAGTATGAACTACGCCATTTTCTCAAAACGTAGAAAGCAGTTTATGTGGAGTGCAGTTTTTGAAAACTCTTTTGACACCATGTCTACGGTAGTAACTCAAATGAAGGACCAGGACATTTGCCCGGAAATGGAATGTTTTGACACCGGACATATCCGCAATGCCGACCCCTTGAGAGCGATGGGACTTATTCCGGATAATGCTTGTTACAGTCTAGTCATGGGTGTGCTTGGTGGTATTCCTGCTACTCCGGAAAACTTAATCCACCAAAGCAAACAAGTGCCCGAAGGCGCCTATTGGCAAGCCATTGTCATTAGTCGAATGCAGTGGAAACTTTGTGCTCAAGCTGCCATTTTGGGCGGAAACATCCGTGTAGGCCTCGAAGACAATTTCTACCTTCCCAATGGGGATATGGCAAAATCCAATGGAGCATTGGTCGATCAGGCAGTTAACTTGGTACGTATTTTGGGCAGGGAGCCCGCTTCAATTGAGGAAACCAGAACTTGGTTGAACCTCAAACGCATTAGCTAAACTTTTTTAACCTTTAATCTTAAATCCATGAAAGGAAAAACAGCATTCATCACCGGATCTAGTCGAGGCATCGGAAAAGCCATTGCACTCCGACTGGCTCGCGAAGGAGCCAATATTGTTGTCGCTGCAAAAACAGCAAGTCCACATCCAAAATTAGAGGGCACCATCCACAGTGCAGCGGAGGAAATCGAACAAGCGGGTGGCAAAGCATTAGCCATCCAAGTAGATATCCGAGAAGAAGAGCAAGTAAAAAATGCCTTAGAAAAAGGAGCCAATCATTTTGGTGGAATTGATATACTCATCAATAATGCGAGTGCAATCAATTTGAGTCCAACGAGCTTTTTGCCCATGAAGCGCTATGATTTGATGCACGATATCAACGTACGCGGCACTTTCATGGTAGCCAAATATGCCATTCCTTATCTGCAAATGGGTGACAATCCACACATTCTCAATTTATCCCCTCCCCTCAATCTAGATCCTATTTGGTTTGGCAATCATTTGGCCTACACCATGAGTAAATATGGAATGAGTATGATCATTTTGGGTTTGGCGGAGGAACTAAAAAGACACCGCATTGCCGCAAATGCACTTTGGCCCCAAACGGCGATTGCTACTGCTGCCGTTAAATATGCATTGGGGGGAGAAGAGATGATGAAATGTAGTCGTACTCCCGAAATCATGGCAGATGCCGCCTTTGCCATTCTTTCAAAGTCGAGCCAGGAATGTACCGGAAATTTCTTTATCGATGAAACACTACTCCGAGCAGAGGGCATGACGGACTTCGATCATTATGCGGTTGATCTGAGCCAAAAATTATTGACAGATTTGTTTTTGTAAAAGATTCATAACGCATCAATTGATGAAAACCATATTGATTACCGGAGGTTCAAGCGGGATTGGTTTAGCCATTTCAAAATACTTTGCCCAAAATGGATTTGCCATTTGTTGGGTTTCACTATTTGAGGAAGAAATACTGATAGCTCAAAAAGCGCTTTTGGCAGAGTATCCCAATACGTCCATCCATTATTGCGTCCAAGATTTATCCAAGGCCGATGGAGTCACCCAAACCTACGAGTGGTGCAAAAGCAACAGTCTGTCGATAGATGTCTTGGTCAACAATGCGGGGTTTGGCACTTTTGGCTTTGCCGATACCATTGATTTAGCGCAGGAAGTAAGGATGATTCACCTCAATATCCTCGGCGTATTTAAACTGACCCGAATGTTTTTAAAAGACATGCTAGAGAAAAATTCGGGGACCATTATCAATATGAGTTCGAGTAGTGCATTCCAACCCGTCCCTAAAATGGCAGCCTATTCTGCTACCAAAGCATTTGTCAAGCAATACAGTGAAAGTCTGAGTGAGGAGTTGAAAACTTTGGGCTCCAAGGTCAAGGTGATGGCAGTTTGCCCCGCAGCGATTAAAGATACAAAATTCAAGGAGGCCGCTAAAATGACAAAAGTAAAAACCTTTGAAGGTTTGGCGGCTACAAGCACCAATGAAGTAGCAAAAGATGTGTGGCATGCCTATCAAAAAAATCAATCCTTAGTAGTCACCGGAGCCAAACTTCGTAGCTTGATGCTGCTGTCCAAACTTTTGCCTTCTTCCGTGGTTCAATACCTAGTACGGGATGAATTATCCGAACAATCCTAAAAAATAGCCAATGGAATATAAGAGCCTTCTCTATCAGCAACAAGACAACATTGCCATCATTACACTCAATCGGCCAACCGCCTACAATACCATTACCAAACAGATGTCAGATGAACTCATCCATTGTTTTTCACATACTGAAAAAGATGAGACCATAAAAGCAATGATTCTAACGGGAAGTGGCCCCAAGGCTTTCTGTGCGGGTTTGGATCTCAAGGAATTGTCTAAAAATCCGGAGGCACTAAAAGAGGATGGTCCGATGTTGGCGGTATTTGCGGAGCGAAAGAAACCACTCCTTGGCGCTATCAATGGGTATGCAATCACGGGAGGACTCGAATTGGCACTCATGTGCGATCTCCTCTATGCGTCAGAAAACGC
>JBCCSR010000266.1:0-6704 GCA_039199865.1 Bacteroidota bacterium | reverse complement strand
GAAAACCAAAAAACCTCAAATATGCCAACACAGCACCCCCAATTTCGCATTTATCCTTCCATCGGAATTGCCCGAATGGGGAATGGACCCGCTAAAAAGGATCAAGTCATCTTTAGTCCCGAAGTCCCCTGGGCCAACTTATTCGATACCGATCAAGATTATCTCACAGAAGATGGTCTGCTGAAAAAACAGGCACAGCGTTTTTACATTTACGAATGTGACCGCTCCGGAAGACCTATACGCCAGGTCGATCCTGCCGATTTTGATATCAAGTGGACGGTTGAAGTCGCCAATAAAAAACCATTTTGGTACGACTTCAACAACAGTCTCGACCTTTCTGTTGTCTCCAAAAACCAAAATGTTTCGCCCAATTTTGCCAAAAATAAGCTGGCTCCCGGAATTGGTGCCAAACGAAGAAACCCCAATGTACTCAACCAAGAATTGCGAGATGGTGGTCCCAACTATCGCAAAGAACTGGTCAATAATCCCGGCCCCGTTAGCGTCACCAATCGCAGTAGGCGCAAGGCCATCAAAGGACAGTTTCCAAGTCCCGACAATGCCCGTAAAAGTTTGCTGGCAACAAAAATGAAAGTTGATGAGCAACGGGTAGACCTAGGTACGGTTGAATACGACAAAGGCACCCTTATCTTCTACGCTGCCGATGGTCAATCTGCCGCCCTCAATCCTTCCGATCTGAACACTGACTTTGCCGATAATTCCAATTGGTATGACGATATTTGTGATGGGAAGGTAACGGCTACGCTGACTTACAAATCAGGGGAGAAGAAGGGAAGTTCCGTCGAACTCAACGATGCTCGATCTGCCGCCTGGATTGCCACGGCTCCACCGGATTATGCCCCACAAATTCAACCGATTTCTACAATGTACGATCTCATTTGTGGTGCTGCCAATTCTAAATACACCCCGGAGCTGAGTTTGGTTTTTCCTATGTTCTACCGACTCTATCGCATGCAGTGGGTCAACTTAGGTGATTTTCTTGCTCCCTCGTTTAAGGAAGTCATCGACAAACTGGTAGAAGAAGGAAACTTCAAATACATCTACACCAGAAGCTCAAGTAAGGAAGCTAAAGCTATTCGGGAATCTATTTTCAAGTTGTTTAGAAATCCCGCTTATCCCTACAATAATGAACCCATTATTCCCAGCGATCAGAGCACCGATATCACCAATCTGGGCAGTGGCACTCAAGATCTTTTGTTGCCCTATTATCCTGGCGATGCTGTGGACTATCCCGGAAGTCCCGCTCAATGGTTTGCCATCCCACCTATGATTTATGAGCAACTCAAAAATTGGCGAGATGGAAAGTTCTACACGCCTTCTAACTTCGACTTCAAGGATATGGACGAAATGGGGGCCTACTATCAATCTCTGTTCGTTCAAGCGGAAAAAGACGAAAAGAGAAAACCGTTGTTGATGACGCGAGCAGTATTGGAAACGCTTTATGGTGGTGGTTTTCATCCTGGGGTGGAATTGACCTGGCCCATGCGCCACAACATCATTTATGCGGAAAATAGTTTACCTTATAAATGGACTACAAACGATGGAAGAATACGCTATGGTTTTTATGGCTTGCGAGAAGTACGCCTCAATATTGCCAGTCCAGAAGAGCAAGCGGAAATTTTCTACAATGACTTTGGTTTACAGATGACTGCAAATGACGTCCGCGAATCAATGAATTCCAAAAACAAAAAACATTGGTTGTGGAAAATCACTCCTGGTGATTTGACCAAATGGATGGGCATTCCCTGGCAATCGGATGCAGGCTCCTGTCAGGCTGTTTACGTAGAAAAGCAATATCCCATTCCTTCTTGGTGGGCTGCCAACCTTCCCGTTCACGTTTTACCAGAAGATAGCTATTACAAATTGCTTGATCCATCGGTGCTCGACGAAACCAAACGGAGCATCTATGCCAATCGACTTGACTGGCTGCATACGACCAATACTGGTTTTATCGGCTATCATGCCGAAGGAGGTTATCTCAATGGCCTAATCAATATGGTTTATCAATGGAAAAACATTGGCGTCGTTACGGGTCGAGAATTGGAAATTGAAGTGGATGGCATTCCCAAAATGGTTTATGTGGCCTTCAATGGAAAAGACAGTGACCACAAAAAACGATTGATCAAAAATGCAAAAATGATGAAGACCGCTGCTCCCAAAAAAGGAAAAAAGACTTCATCCTAATTGAATGTTTCATCACCAAATTCATTCAAATTGACAACAGATATTGTCATCGTAGGAAAGGGCATTGCTGCATTGGTTTTGGCCACTTTGCTCCAACGCGGAGGACATGACTTTGTGCTGCTCGACCGTCAGGCCAAAGTCAAAGCCTTTGATTTGGCAGAAACCTTGCCACCATCAGCTTTGCCCTTGCTACAAAATATTGGTTTGCTCCAGCTCTTTCAACAACATTGCATTCGCAAAACGAATGGCTATCATTCCGTCTGGGGAAGTGAACGATTGAAGGATCACAATTTTTATTTTCATCGGCCGTTTCGCCATGGCCTAAAAGTCCACAAAGCTCGGTTATTGGAGCAGTTGGAAAAACAAGGGCAGTTCCGTACTTTCACCTATAAGCACCTCTTGGAGGTGCAATCGACACAAGAAGGTGCACAACTCACTTATCAGTACAAAGGCAAAGTCCGTCAACTAAAGGCCCACGTACTAATCGATGCTACCGGTAGAAATCGAGCACTACTCAAGTGGTTGAATATTTCAACATTAGATTATGATACCTCTTGTGCCTTTAGTGTTCATCTTCCTCGTAAAAGGCACCCTCGTATCAAACACGACGTTTTCGTAGAATCTTTTCAAGAGGGTTGGGGCTTGATCTCGGGATTAAACGAAGCACAAAATATCCTTTCGATTTACACCAATGCCCAAAGTCCCATTTTCCGAAAGGCCAGTGCTTATCCAAACTGGCCAAATATTTTACAAAACACCCAGTACCTCAAGTATTTCTTAGTTGAGGATCCTACTATTAAAGTCCGCGGTAAAAAGAGTAATTCCTCTAAACCTCAACAAATTGCAGGGCAAAACTGGTTGGCCGTTGGCGATGCCGCTTTGGCTTTTGATCCACTTAGCTCGCATGGCATCAGCAATGCCCTTTACACGGCCATGTGCGCAGATCAATTGATTCCCCTACATTTGCAGAATCCGGCCACCAATCCTTTCAAAGAGTATGCACAAAGTATGGAGGAGATCTTTAGAGCCTATTTGAAATCTAAACGCATGCTCTACCAAAGTGAGGGCCGATGGAGTGACGCTCCTTTTTGGGAAAATGCCAGAGAGGAATCAATATTAGCTGTAGGCTAAAAATAGAGGTTTGAATACCCCTGAAGGGTCTGAGGCAATCTTATTTTAGATCCCCTAGGAGTTACCACAGTGTACGATCAAGACACTGCATTTGCTTGGAACTTTTATGCTATGCTTTGGCTAAAATGCAAACAGTACTTTTGTATAAAAGTTTATGTCCTGTTACAAAAACACCATTGATTTGCCCATCGATTTGACTTTCTTAGTTTTTTGTAGCCCCATTTCTTTTTGACAATACATTTGATGCACTGTACTACCTCAATAAAAAGGTTCGACAGTTGATGAACAAACAGGCGGGGTGCCTTAAGTTGATGGTGAGAATACTGATAGACTACCTATTAAAACAGCCAACCAGTTTTTAAAGCGTGAAAACCAAACGAACTTAAACGTTCAGATGATGAAAAGGGGGAACAATCGATGATTGCTCCCCAAGTTATTGCTTGGTCCTATCAATTACTGCTTGATCAATTTACCCGAGTCAATCTTGGCCCCACTCTGACTAACAGAATAATAGTAAATCCCAGAGCTCAAGGCTCCAAGTGATGGCCGGTATTGATGGCCGGAAAACTGGTCCCTAAATACGGAACGACCCAAAACATCAAACAATTCGAAATCGAAGGATTCTCCGTTTATCGTTTTGTTTAATTCAAAATGGACCAAGTTCTCAAAGGGGTTGGGAAAAACCAAAATAGGCGTAGAGGTATCAATCAAGCTCAAAGTAGTAGAAGTCGTAAAGGAACCATTGTCAATAATATGTTTTACCTCATTGGTGATAATGGGATCATTGAAATCAAAAAAGATGGCTGCACTATTTCTCAATACTGTTCCAATTGGATTGTCTGCGATTTGATCAATTTTAAACTGAACAAATCCGTGCGAAGCGACCTCGTTGACATTGCTATCAGGCAACATGATATTATTAAATGTGAAAATGATTTTTCGATCAACAATATTAAATTCATAATCATGACTAGACGTTCCAGGTCGAATCGTACTTAGGTCAAGCAATGGTGAAACCTCATCCTCGATAACAACGGTAAATGCCGTATCTGTTCCCGTATTTTGAAAACGAATTTTATATTCCAGTCCTACATTGGATCGCAAGAAGTTAGCAGCTCCCAAACCACGTGGCGACGCAGCTTTATCATTGGGATCAAAGGATCCGATATTCTCTTGACAATCTTCTGCAGTATGCAACAGCTCATCGTCATCGGCAAACCAGAGATAATAACTGTAGAAAGGATCTTCATTATTGCAATTCAACAAAGTAGATGTTGCAAAGGCATCGCCAAAAACAGGAGGCATTAAAGGATCCTGTTCTGCGGATAAATGATAAACCGAACCTTCTGCCATTTCAATAACAACTTGCTCGCTTTGCCCGGCAGCCAATTGATAGGGTTCTTCTCTTAGAATGATATTGTCTTCGATGACGATATAATCCAAAGTATTATTCATATCCCCACCAATATTTTTGATGGTAAAGGTGACACCATCCTCACTACACTCCTTTTCTACTTTGATGATGGGCCCCAACCAAACGGGATCAATACAAATGGTATCGGGAAAGATATTTGCCGTCACACAATGGATCTGGCCCAGTGTGGTATTGTCACAATCGAGATGCGCTACAAAAGTGAAATTGGCTCATTCATCAATGGGCAAATCCCCCAAAGTAAATTCAAACTGCTGATTTCCCAAATCGACAAAAGGTAAAGAGGAAGTAACCATTTCTAGAAAAGGATCCAAAGTAATCACTACGCTCGCGGCGGCGGCGGCCATCGTTCCGTGGTTACAATAGCTTACCGTGTAATAATTATCAAAACATCGTCGAAGGAAAGGGCTTGACACATCAACAGTAAGTTCAGGGCATTCGACCACTGCCTCCATCGGAATATCCAGGGAGGTGGCGCCCGGTTGAGTCTCAACGGTCACGGAGATATTTTCCTCACAGGCCGTCCAATAATGTCCCGGAGGAAATACGCTGATCTGATACGTTCCCGCAGCAATATTGATATCGTAAAAACCATCAATATCTGTGGATCCATAAAAGGAACCATCATCATTTGCAGCTTTCACTGTCCAGTTCTCAAATCCGAGCTCATCAGCTTCATAGCTACAATTTCCATTCTCATCCAAGGCAACAAAACCTTGCAATTGCTCATCAAATAACAAACCATTAGCATTTGTTTTGACCAGGTAGGTCCTAAGAAGCGTGGGAGATAAGATGGCTGTCCCAACAATGATTACACCGTCGTCTAAGGCGTTTCTCAAATGCGTTCCACTTGAGCTGTAGCTTTCAAAAGTACGCACCCAAATGGTATTGCCATTTTCATCAATCTTCTGCAAAAACAGGTGATTGTTTCTTTGCCCAGTAAACAGCAGTTGATTGTCTGAGGAACGAATAATGTTCCTCAGTGACCAATCTAAATATTGAAAGGAAGCCACTTCATCTCCATCACTATTTAGCTTTGTAATTTTGTTGTCGCTCGAAACAATATAAAAATGTCCATTTAATTCTGTTGCCGCAAATACTCTGTCAAATTCAGAAAAATCTCCTCCCTCCCAAATCCATTCGGTCTCTAAGCTGGCGTTGGTTTTCAGCCCTCTAAAAGTTTGACTGAGGCCATACGTTCGGCCCACAAACAGAAAGCCCCCATCCTCGCAGGCAATCACATCCCTAACAACGGTTCCCGTAGTGTCAAAAAGGTATTTTTGATCCAACCAATTTCCGTCCACATCCGCAATCAGGGCAAAAGAGAAATTGCTGTATTCTGGATCATCGGAACCCGCCATGACAAAGCGTCCATCGGCCGTTTCGATAACACTGAAGCCCGTGTGTTCTCCCGGACCAGGACTAAAAATCAAATCGGTGTAAGTCTCTGACCATATTTCGTTTCCATCTGTATCTAAAAGAAGAAGAAAAGGACCGGGAGGTGTAGGTGGGCCCGTAATGCCTCCGCCACCTTCTTTATGCCCTGTGATCAATAAATTCCCATTGCTGGTTTCGATGACATCATATCCAATTCCTCCATCGCCGTCTATGGATAGTTGTTTGGACCAAAGTTTTTCCCCAAATGCATCCGTTTTCAACACATCAACTCGCCATGCATTATTGATATAAACACCTCCGATGGCTACATAGCCACCATCTTGAGTTGGGGTCACCGAATTGCTCCGATGCTCTTCGAAGACTTTCTCCCAATTTTGAGCATCATTAACAGAAACGAATAGAAAAATAGAACAAAGGGTTAGAAAAAACTTTTTCATGCTTTTGTATTTAAGTGGTTGATTTGTAATAGTCCACCGTTAAATGGATGATGATGATCTAAAATTCTTACTCTCTATGCAATTATTGGAATTATTACGCTTAT
>JBCCSR010000265.1:0-6736 GCA_039199865.1 Bacteroidota bacterium | reverse complement strand
ATCTTAAATCGGCTGCTGATTGTTATGAATTGGCGATTAAAACCATGAGGCAACAGAAAGCCATCTACGGTTCAGAATCGGCAAAGTATTACATCGGAGACTACAGTCATATTTACATCGAACGTGCCATTGATATTTATTATCAACTCTATCAGTTGAAGGGGAAAGAAAAATATCTAGAACGTATTTTTGCTTTAATGGAGGTGTCAAAAGCGTCTGTCCTCAAAGAAGCACTACAAAAAAATAAGGCCATTTTGCTCTCCAATATTCCGGATTCTTTATTGCGCCAGGAAAAAGATCAACGCCTTCGTATCGCTGAACTTCAGAAGAAAATTTCTTTGAAACAGCTGAATTTATCTGAACAGGATAGCTTGTATGTCAAAGATAGTGTGTACATCGAACAACTGACCGTTGAGATGGGGAACGAACAGGAAAATTACCAGCAGTTTTTGCAAGACCTCAAAATAGCCTATCCAGAGTTTGCGTCCACCAATGAAAAAGTCCCTGCGCCTACCATTCAAGCCATCAAAAATCGATTGTCTGATTTTGATGGAATACTTCTGGAATATTTTACGGGACAATCCAGTATTTATCTGTTGGCCATTGATGCAAAAGGGGGGCAACTGGTTAAAATAGATCGAAGTGATCAGTTGAACGAAGCGATCAATCAATTGCTTACTTATTTCCAATCTGCCGCAGCCATTGGTCAGGCTCCTGATCAGTATTTGGCTAATGCTCAACAATTGTTTTACCAATTGTTTCCCCCAGGATGGGAGGTCAATGCGGACAATCGTCAATTGATTTTGATTCCAGATGGAATCCTAAAATATATTCCATTTGAGGCCTTGGTGGTGGGAGAGGTAGGACAAAACTATACGCTATCCAATGCCCCTTATTTGTTGAAAGATCATACCATCACTTACGCATACTCTGCTGCTTTATTTTTATTCGAAGAAGTAAATGAAGAGGGAAAAATGTTGTTGAAAGTCGCGCCAGGTTTTCTAGAAGGGGAGAGAGGACAGGTGCCATTGGCGCACAGCCAATTAGAGTTTTCTTTGCCAGGCGTTCATGAACTCCTAGGGGCTAAAGCCAATTTACAAAATTTTAAACAATATGCTGGCAATAGTAAAGTCATTCACTTGTCTACGCATGCCGCAGCAAATCCTTTGACCAATTCTGCGCAAATAGAATTGGTCGATACGGCAATGTATTTACCAGAAATATACGGAATGAATTTAAAAACGGACTTAGTTGTTCTAAGTGCTTGTGAGTCGGGAATGGGGAAGATGGAAAAGGGAGAGGGAGTCATCAGTTTGGGAAGGGCTTTTAGATATGCTGGCGCATCAAGCATCATCTCCAGTTTGTGGAAAGTCAACGAGGCTTCTACGGCCACCATTTTTACCAACTTTTACGATCAACTGAAACTGGGAACCCCCAAGGCTTCTGCATTGCGTCAAGCGAAGTTGAATTATTTGGAGCAAGCTGGAAGTGACTTGAAAAAGTCTCCTTTCTATTGGTCGAGCTTTGTTTACTTTGGAAGCAATGATGCCTTGGACCTCCGTACGAGCCCTGCTTATTATCCTTGGATTTGGATGCCAATTGTTTTGTTGGTACTATTTTTAATGTCTCGTATTTTATTGCGCCGAAGGCAAGCGACTCAATAAGTCTTGAGCTAGGGAATAACGACTTGAATCCGAAGGAATATTTTGGAGTTGTGTTCGGCAAGCACTCAGATTGCCTCCTTTCAAATGAGCCATTGCCAAATACCAGGTGCCTTCTATTTTGTAAAGGGCATTGACATTTTGTAGTCGTTTGAAAGTGAGAATGGCTTTTTCGTGATCATTCATTTCCAAATGGGCAATGCCTTTGGCCAATACGACATCATAAGCATCGGATTGTTGTTTTAAATACTCGTCCAGCAAAGGAATGGCTGCTGTATATTTTTTAGCTTTGAGGGCCGTTTCTGCTTGAAACAAGGTTTGATCATTGCTGCCTTTTTCTACGAAGTTGAATTCGTGTTGGGCATATTCGGCGTAGAGTTGCTGTGGGCTGGTCTTAGGCCAAAATTGCCAGGCCAATAAACCCAATAGCGCCACACTAGCGGCAACCAACCACCATCTTCTATTTGAAATGGTTTGGACATTATTAGTAGATGTGGATGAAGACACATTGTGACTTGTTTTGTTTTGAACCACCTCTTCGTGGTAGATTTTTTCTAGTCCTTTTCGAAGGGTTTGATTGCCTTTAGCCTCAAGTCCTTCCATGATATCCTTTTCTAGTTGAAAGGCTTGAGCGAATGCTTGGTCCTCTTTGATTTTGCGATTGAACTCGTTCAATTCTTCGGGATTGAGCTGCTGAGCAAAATATTTTTCGATTAGGTGGTCCGACATGATACGTTTTTTGTTGGATGGGTGTTGAGGAGGCTTAGCGAAAGGATTCCTGATACACCTGATTTTCCATGATTTTCTTTCTAATTTTTTTTAGACAATTGCCCTTTTTATTTTTGACGACCTGCTCACTAGCCAGTTGCAAACTTTGTTGGATTTGCTTGATCTTTAATTTTCGAAAGTAAAACAAATCCAGAATGCGCTGGCACTCTTCCCCTAGCTCATTGAGTAGGCGAAGCAATAATCTTTTCTTTTCGTTCATTTCCAGCGTTTCAAAAAGATCTTCGTCTAGCACAATTTGTTCGTGTTGATCTTTGAGTTCTACATTGCGTTTGGCTTTACGCAATTGCATGAGCCAAAGGTTGCGACAGATGGAATAAAAATAGGTTTTGACCGTGCTGTTGATGGAAAAATCAGAATTTTTGACCTGATTGAAAAATACAATTAGGGCATCGTGAAAGACATCGGAGACATCCTCTTTTTGTCCCGAATTACGGACAATCAGGCTTTCGATGAGGCCATAGTACTGGCGATAAAAATATCGAAAAGCTTTTTCTTGGTGTAGTGGGTCTCCTGACTGCAATAATCGAATCAGTTCGTGGTCTTCCAAAACATTCATATTCGAGTTGGCCGTTTAATCGTCTTAAAAAAAGATGTTTCCTTTAGACTTTACCCCTAGCATGAAACCGCTTCAGTTGAGTTCGTTTCGGCTGAATGCCAAAATGAAAGCATGGGGTACTAATCCCTTGGATAAATTTACCTTTTTAACGATCCTGAAGATCAAAAATACGGAGAGCAATGTCGGGCCACTAGATATTAGGACCGCAATTTGGATAATCAGATTCAAATATAAAAAAACTGTCGGAGTTTATCCAGCCTTACTTTCTACTTTTGCCAAACATTCCTTTAATTTTTTGTCAAAAGCCTTTCGATCCAGGCCATGCCCAATGATGACCAAACAACTTTCTCGCTTTTCATTTTCCTGCCAAGTACTTCCCTTACGGAAAATGGTTTGTTGCTGAACCGATTGAAAAATCATTCGCTCCTCAAGGTGGGCAAAGCTCAGAATCCCTTTGATGCGATAGATGCGCATATTTTGGAACATCAACAGCACCTGCATGAAGTGTCGAAACTTCATCAAATCAAAATCTTGATCGAAACGATAACTTTGGGAAGTGATATGTTGGTGATGATGATCGTGGTGATGCGGCAGTTCTTTCAACCGTTGTTCGATTACTTTGGGATCAAATGCTGCAAGTTTGAGCAAGGCCTTGGTATCAACTTCTCCGTGTTCGGCGTGGAGAACTTGGGCATAGGGATTGATCTCTTGAACCATTTTTTGTAGTCGTTCCAACTCTTCTGGTGTCACCAAATCTTTTTTATTGAAAATCAGCACATCCGCATAACTGATTTGCTGAGTTGCTTCTCTTTCTTTGAATAAATTGCTTTCTATGTGCCGACTATCTACCATACACAGCATGGCATCTAAGCGATAGTATTCCTGTACTGTAGGATCGCTGATGAAGGCGGCGACTACTGCGGCAGGGTCTGCAATCCCTGTCGTTTCAATCAGCAGATGATCAAAGTCGGCTCGCCTTTGATAAAGTTGGACCAAAAGTTCGATTAGTTCTTTATTGAGGGCACAGCAAATGCATCCGTTGCTCATTTCAAAAATGCCATCTTCTGCACCGATGACTAGTTCCTGATCAATTCCAATTTCTCCAAATTCATTTTCGATAATGGCAAATCGCTGATCTGGATGTTGGGCGATGATTTCATTGAGTAAGGTGGTTTTACCAGCACCAAGGAATCCGGTAATAATGGTAACGGGAATTGGAGACATTTGTATAATAGCTATGGTTTAAAATCAAATTTACTGCACTCGTAACTGTGCAAAATCTTTGGCAAAGTAGGTAATGATGACATCTGCTCCGGCTCTATGAATGCTCAGTAAAGTCTCGGGCATCGCCTGTTCGTAATTCAGCCAGCCATTCTGGCAAGCAGCGACCAACATCGCACATTCTCCACTAACATGATAAGCGGCAATGGGCAAATCAAAATTGGACTTGAGCAAGTGAATGACATCCAGATAATTCAGCGCTGGTTTGACCATCAAAAAATCAGCTCCCTCGTTTGTATCCAACTCTGCCTCAATAAGCGCTTCTCTCTGATTGGCAGGGTCCATTTGGTAGGTCTTTTTATCTCCCGCTTTGGGCGCTGAATCCAGTGCATCGCGGAAGGGACCATAAAAGGCGCTCGCATATTTGGCGGTGTAAGACATAATACTCGTCTGGTCAAAACCCTTGGCATCCAGGGTTTCCCGAATGTATTGTACTCGACCATCCATCATATCTGATGGACCAATGATGTCAAAGCCCGCCCGGGCCTGTGCCAGGGCCATTTTCCCCAGAATGGGAAGCGTTGGATCATTGAGAATTGCCCCCTTTTTGACATAGCCATCATGTCCGTCCGAGCTGTAGGGATCCATGGCGACGTCGCTAATCAAGCAACAAGATGGAAATCTTTTTTTGATGCTTTTGGCGGCTTTGAGGTAGAAATTGTCTTTGTGATAACTATAGCTTGCTTTTTTATCTTTTAATTTTTCGGCAACGGCTGGAAACAGAATGAAATTACGGAGTCCCAATTGCATACAGGCCTCGATCTCATGTAACAACTGATCGATGGACCAGCGATAATTGCCAGGCAGGGAGGGAATCTCATCTTTGATTTTACGGCCATCCACCAGAAATAAGGGATAGACCAAATGCTCGGAAAGCAAGTGGGTTTCACGGATCATTCCGCGAGTAGCTGCTGATTTTCGGTTTCTTCTGGGTCTACGTAGCATAATAATTTTTAGATCGTATGATAGGTCAGGTTTGCGTCAATTGTTTTTGGGATTTTTAGGAACTGGATCATGTCCATGAGGTCCCCAGGGATGACATTTACCAATGCGTTTGAGTCCGAGCCATACCCCCTTGAAGATGCCCCATTCTTGAATGGCCTCAATCATGTAGTGCGAACAAGTCGGGTTGAAGCGACAGTTGGGGCCAAGTAGGGGAGAGATGGTAATTTGGTAAAACCGAATGGGTAAAATGACGATTTTCTTGAAAATGTTTCGCATGATCTCTTCGGCTTAAAAGGTTACACTTTCGGTACTCTGCCCTTTCTGAAAAAGAAAATAAGACATTTGTTTGTTGGGCCCCACAATATGGACAATGTTTTTTTGATCGTCAAAGACCTCCATCAATACTTGATTGGTTACCGTCAATTCTTGGATATTAGTGATATTGGTAACTTCCAAAAAGCAATAGATGCCAGCCAGATCCTCTGTGCGTTCTTTTCCCAAAAAATCAAAGGACAAATTTTGCTTTCCATCATTGAGCCAGAACTTCTGACGAATATATTGGCCAATAAATTCGTCGGCTTCTGCTTTCTCTTTTTCCGTTCCGATATACAATTGGCCTGATCCAGCATGCTTGAGTGCTTCCTCCAAATCATCAATAAACAAATGAAGCGTGATTTGGAGTGCTTGTTCCTTTTCATTGTACTCAATATTGCATTTGCTCAAATGATATTCGTGCTGTGGCACCACGCTTACATTGGTCCACATCGTCAATAAACAAAGATAAAACAAATGAAATTTCAGTACATTGAGTTTAATTAACGAGTCGTTAACGAGGAAATCCCGTCTGGGATTTTAGTTTTTGCATCACTTCTTTGTAGGCCAAGAAGCGTCCGAATAAAGGTAGACTTTTCTTCTTTTCTTTCTACTCTCCCTATCTCTAGACACACAACGATTTTACGGGGTGGAATGTTCAGCACGATTAACCAGTAAGAAGCAATTGGATCGCGATGAGCGCAGTAATGATCGAAACGCCAATCGTCCACCGTTTTTGGGAAACTTTCAACAAATTTAAAACAATAAATGTAATCGCCAGAATCAGGGCCACAATCATTAATTGGCCCAACTCAAGCCCCAAATTAAAGGCCAATAACTGAGCCAATAGCTGATGCTCTTCGCCGGGCATCAACAAAGACTTTAAATAGCCGGAAAATCCCATGCCGTGGATAAAACCAAAAAATAATGCAAACAAATAGTTGAGATTCAGTTTTCGACTGAATAAGGCCTCATCTGCTGCTGCTGTGGTACCCAAAATATTGCTATTCTTATTTTGGTCGATTGGAATGGTAGCCCCATCCTTTAGCGGTTTCCCCTCCGGATTTTTTTTGAAAAGGTTGTATAAACAAGTTAGAATAATGGTCACCGGGATTAAGGTTTCTACTAAAGTACTAGGGACTCGGAGCAAATCCAAAACGGCTAGCCCTAGTGTGAACGAATGCCCAATGGT
>JBCCSR010000264.1:0-6740 GCA_039199865.1 Bacteroidota bacterium | reverse complement strand
GCAGCAATTTCCCGATTGGGCATCTAGTGTCGGACAGGCTGCTTATCACCAAGTACTAGTCCTACCCAGTCAAGAAAAAAGACAGCAAGACCTTTCTTTTTGTCAAACTTATCTCGATTCTTTTCAGCTTTTTGATCCCGAGCAATTGTCGAATATCGAACGGGAGCAATGGCAAGAAAATAAAGAACAATTACAAGGCTATCTTCAACAAATTCAAGGTGACCAATCTTGGCAACAAGATCCCTCCTTTTACAATGTTCTTGGGCCTTGTCAACACGTTTTAAATCTCCCCAAAACTGCCCTGGAAAATAAGCTAGATTGGCTGTACACAAAAATGCAATCCATTCCTCAATATTATCAAATCGCTCAGGAGAATCTGAGCCATCCCAACAAACGTCTCGTCGATAAAGCAATGATGGAACACGAAGCAACTTTCACCTTTTTTCACGTCACTCTTCGCGATTCCCTTCAAGCATCCCAACGCCCTATCTCCGCTAAAAATCGTTTTCTCGAACAATTAGAACAAAGTCAAAATAGCATCAAAGACTATCTTGCATTTTGCAATAGCATGCGCTTTGAATTTGATCAATTAAAGCGATAAATGCCTCGGGTTTTTATCTGTTAAAAGCCGTATCTTTGCGGCAAATGAATACCATCACGCCAACTGAGCCAGCTCGCCCAATGTATCGTCTGATCAAGTATTTAGGTCGATACCGTTCGCAAGTCTGGTTTTCTGTAACCTCCAGTATCGTCAATAAAATCTTCGATCTCATGCCGCCTTTTTTAACGGCTTGGATGATCGACTCGGTCAGTGGAAATATCCCTGGCTGGCTGGCCCAGTTGACTGGTCTACAGGAACCTTGGCCAGTGATTGTTTTCCTTAGCATTTTGACCTTAGTCATTTTTGGCTTTGAAAGTTTATTCGAATGGATGTATAAATTGGGCTTTATGCGTTTGGCCCAAAGCGTCCAACACGACCTACGCCTTGATGCCTATGCGGCCTTACAAAAAAGAGAGATTGCCTACTTCGAAACTCAGCGTACCGGCAACTTGATGGCCATGCTCAATGATGACATCAACCAACTCGAACGCTTTCTCAACAATAGTTTCAATGAAATTATTCAGCTCATTACACTCCTAATTTTCGCGGGTGGATCGCTCTGTCTGGTCTCCCCCACCCTAGGTTTGGTCGGAATGATTCCCATCCCTCTGATCGTCATTGGTAGCATTTATTATCAGCGTAAAGTCGCCCCTTATTATCGAGAAGTACGGGAGGCAGTAGGCCAATTGAGTACGCGTTTGGAAAACAATATCTCTGGCATTATGGTCATTAAAAGTTTTACTGCTGAAACCTACGAAAGACAAAGAGTGGCCAAAAATTCTGCGGCTTATCGGGAAGCCAACTTCAAAGCCATTCGGCTCAGTTCGCGCTACGTTCCGCTCATTCGGATCCTAATTGCCTTTGGTTTTGCGGCTACTTTGCTCATGGGTAGTTACTGGGTCTTGAATGGTCACGAATCCTTTACCATTGGAGGCCTGGCCTTTTTTGCGATGATGATCCAGCGCTTACTTTGGCCCATTACCCGATTGGGAGTCGTTTTCGATGAATTCGAACGAGCCCGAGCATCTTCACGTCGGGTTTTCGGATTGGTTGATGCCCCTGCGCTTATCCAAAGTGTAGCAAAACCCCATCCAACCCAACAATTTAAAGGACAAATTGAGCTAAACAATGTGAGTTTTGAGTACGATCGTGGACAAGCGGTTTTACGTCAAATCAACCTTCTAGTCCCATCCGGGCAAACCATTGGTATTGCCGGACCAACAGGTTCAGGAAAGACCTCATTAATCAAATTGCTTCTACGTTTTTACGAAGTCAACCAAGGCAATATCTTGATCGACGGGGTAGATATTCGTCAAATCCATTTGACAAGTTTAAGACAAAATATCGCCTTAGTCAGTCAAGAAGTCTATCTTTTTCACGGAACAATAGAAGAAAATATCGCTTATGGAAAAACCAATGTAAAGATCGAGGAGGTACGGGCGGCAGCCCAAAAAGCTCAATTACACGACTTTATTACGCAATTGCCTGACGCTTATCAGTCGATCATCGGCGAGCGAGGAATCAAGTTATCAGGAGGCCAAAGACAAAGATTAAGTATCGCCAGAGCCATCCTTAAGGATGCTCCTATTCTCATTCTAGACGAAGCGACAAGTGCCGTAGATACCGAAACGGAACGGGCCATTCAAGAAAATCTCAACCAATTGACACAAGGGAAAACAGCCGTGATTATTGCTCACCGGCTTTCTACCATTCGCCATGCCCACAAAATTGTAGTCCTTAAAAAAGGACAAATACATGAGCAAGGTAGCCACACAGAATTAGTTGATCAAGGCGGTGTTTACGCTGACCTCTGGAAAGTTCAGATAGGAGAATTAACGGAGTAATGGTTGGAATGCGATCCTAGATGTAACGGACTTGGTTTCTGTCGCGGATGACATCTTTCAACTCTTTGAGCAAAGCATATTCTTCTGGCATTACCTTTTTGAATGCCTCCTTTACTGCAAAGTAGGTCCCATGCTCCAACTCTGGAAATTTTTGTTTGAGGTGATCCTTGACAATACGGACATCTTGTTTGATGATGCCACGAATAGAAGGGATTTCATGCCATTCGCCTTCAATTGCCCAGGCTTTTTCTACCGCGCCATCATTTTGAGCGATTGGATCTAGCTCAATGGCTTGATCATGATCAGGTAGGTCGCAGGATTTGCAATGCTCTAATTGTTTGCCATGTGGAAGTTGCCAATTTTCTTTACCAGAATTGACTAAGAAAATTTCTAAGCCTTTTTTATTCACTCGATAGATAACTACCCTGGCGTGGTCAAGTACATTCATTTTAACAATTTTCGCTCTCTTTGATAGACTATGATTAATTACGCATGAAATCAGTTCGAAGATACAATTCTTGCAGATTTCTTAAAATATTAATTGTAGAACAATGAATTTCGCAAAATGTTGAACTTCTTTGATTCAAATATACCGATAATTTACTTAGAGGGTATAAACTTTTCGTTTCTTTTTCTTCTTTCCCTTTTTGTCCTCTTCTGGAGCATTTTCCTGCAAATCTTCCGGAGTGGGGATCAAAGGCACTTGCCCACCGAATTGCTCCAACAGTTGCTGAATCTCTGCCCAGTCCTGCTCATCCAGCTCTTGCATTTGTTGGTGCAAGAGGTCAAACAAACCACCAGAATTTACACTATCAAGAGGCATTATTGACCAATCCTCACCGGGCATCATCGGATTGGTAAAGCCCTTGATCATGAAGGTATCCATCATAATAGGCATATCTCCCATCATTTTTTGCATTTCCTCCATCATCCGCTCCATTTGTTGGGAAAACGCTTCGATCTGTGGGCGGTCCAAGTCATCTGTTTGGGCGAAAGCCACATTGAACCAACAACTTAAGGCCAAAACCAAGATTAGTAATCCTTTTTTCATTGATTGATTGTTTAATAGACAAAAATAAGTTCTCTTTCTGAATTTTACCTGATTTACTTAGAGGGCAAATCATTTTTTACCAACTCTAGAATAGAAAGCGACAATAACAAAGCCTCTTCTTCTTCTGGCATTTCTGATACAAATTCAAACGCCCGGGCGTTTACATTCATTGCGTGCTGAGGTTTAATCAAACCGGCAACTTCCCGATCTTTGATGGTAATAGGAAGCATCAATTCATCTTTATCTCGATCAATTTGAGCCAAAAGTTGAGAAGATTTAACTCGATACAATTTCCCATTCTCCCGGACGACTCCAACCAACTGCTGATCAATGGAGATCATGACTTCCCCTTTTTTAATGCGATAAACAAATTCACGATGAGCAGTCCGCGCATAAAGCAGAGCATCCTCTTGGGGAGAAAAATAGCGCCGATAGGCGTAGGTTACCATTGGTTCTTGATAAATCGAGGTAAAAACACCTTTCATCGTGGTCACAATCCCTTTTTTGAAGGCGCGATTGACTTGGTTGAGCGATAGCAAGTTCAATTCATCTGCTTTCCATGGAATCAACTCGTTGATCCAGGGTTGAATTTCCTCCCGAGTTTTTCTCAGATCACTCTGTACCTTCCGCTTTGATGGATGATAATTCATCAATACCTGATACAAAAAATAAATTCCTCCAATTGCTAGGGCAGCAATTAAAGTCAAAGTGATGATGAGAAAAATAATATTCATAAGGCATCGTGTTTAAAGGTAGAAGACGAAGAGAATGGATTCATTTTTTTACTTTCCATCATTCACCAGACTTCTGGTTGACTTTGATTCCATTGGCTTTGGCTTGAGCAAACATTTTCAATCGTGTCTGCAAAGCCACTCGCTGGGCCTGATCTAAAATGGTCAGCTCTGCTTTTACAATCGCGGTCAACTCTGTGGTGATTTGATCTTGTGTTTCCCAATAGCTGACATATTCTTCAATGATATCGGCCAACAGGCGCTCTTTGATGCTTTCCAGTTCTGCCGCAAACGGACTATTTCCAGTCAACTGTATTTCTATTTTCTTCAACAAATCTAAATGGATGCCTCTCCCCAAAAGGCTATGGCCTCCGTAGTCCCACGTCTGCATGAACCAGGCAGGAAAAAAGTGTTCGATACTATCCATTGGATGTACCTGAACACAAAACTGCGCAAACTCATCATCCTGCCCCCCCTCAGTAGCTTTGACCTTTTCCAACATCTGACCATAATCATGAAAAAGATAATACTGTGTTCCTTCTGCCACCAAAGCAGTCACGTAGCCTGGCATTGCCTCCTCTAGCCAAAAAAGATCGGGCAATTGCTCGTAATCATCAATTAGGATTTTATTTTCTAATAAACGAACAAGTGTATCCCGAAGTTCGCGGCCTTGGGTATAAACCTTGGCCATTGTTGTGCTATTCTTTGCGTTGGCATACGCTTCTTGATATTGAAAAATGGCCAAAGCCAATTGGCGACCAAACATAGATTGTAGGCGTTTTTTACGCAACAACTGAGGCACTTCTCCAGGATGGGTAGAATCAAACTTGAGACCTCCCGCAAATACCCAGCCTTCCATCCCCTCTTGTGTTTTTACTTTGACCCAGGGTTCGTCATATTTAACTCCGCGTAATTTGATCCGGGTATGAAAGTCACTTACCTGATCTAGATCCACCAATGTTGTGCCTGCGGATAATTTGGCCAACTCTTTTCCCTGATCCCCCGGTTCCGCCCTGAGGCGCAATCGATTGACATTGACGGTGAAAATCAGTGGAGGAACGACTTCTTGAGCTGAAACTTGCTCTGATTGGCTGTCTACTTTTTTGGTATTTGGCTTTTCCTGGCAAGTCCAAAAAAAGCATAGACTCCAAAAGAAAAGTATAGTGATTTTTTTCGTAAAGTACTCCATATGTAACAATACTAAAATTCGTAAGCAAAAGCAGTAATAAATGACTTACAAAGGTAGAAAATAAAAAACATCCAGCCTTTTGGTAAAACTGGATGTTCATTCTCTAAAACTTATCTCTATTGAGCAATATCTACTATCCTAAGTAGGATTTTAGATTATTGCGATTGTATGATTTTCGGAGTCTTCGAATGGCTCTTTCCTTAATTTGTCGAACGCGCTCACGGGTCAGCCCATATTGCTCACCAATTTCTTCTAGCGTCAAGGATTTATAACCGTTCAAACCATAGTAAGAAGAAAGTACCTCGACTTCACGTGGTGAAAGAATGGACAAACCTTGTTGCACCTCTTCTTTTAAAGACTGCTCCATCAAATTATTATCTGGGCTGGAAGTTCCATCTCCACTGGACACGACGTCCAACATAGTAGAATCACCATCTTCGCCACTTAAAGGCGCATCAAAGGATAGATGGCGACCATTTCCTTTGAGCATATTATTGACTTCTTTGGGCGTCATCTCCAACAGTTCGGCCAGCTCTTCATTGGTTGGTTCTCTTTCAAATTCCTGTACAAAGGACAGAAATGCTTCATTGACTTTGTTGTAGGAACCCACTTTATTTAGCGGTAGGCGAACAATTCTGGAATATTCCACAATCGCTTGCAAAATGGACTGACGAATCCACCAAACTGCATAAGAAATGAATTTAAAACCTTTTGTTTCATCAAAACGTTTGGCAGCTTTCATCAAACCAACATTGCCTTCGTTGATGAGATCACTGAGGGACAGGCCTTGATTTTGATATTGCTTGGCTACCGAAACGACAAAACGAAGGTTCGATTTGGTCAACCGATCCAGGGCTTCATTATCTCCTGCTCTAATGCGTTTGGCCATCTCCGCTTCCTCATCTGCAGTCAGCATCGGAATTTTGCCAATATCATTGAGATATTTATCAAGTGCCAAACTCTCTCTAGCCGTAATTTTATTTGTAATCTTAAGTTGACGCATGCTCGAATCTTATTTATATACTTTGGGATTGATACTATTATTAATACGTTCAAAAGGGAAAAAAAGTTGCCCTTTCTGGAAAAAACACTTGACTTTTAACAAAAAAGTTTTAAATGCATGTTTTTAATATTAAATACAATAGGTAGGGGGAAAAAGTTTCAAAAAGTTCAAAAAAAATGCCCAGATTTGATTTTTTGTCAAACCTGGGCCGTCTTTTTATTTTTACCATTTATAAAAAACTGGAAATCAGTTTTTTATGCAGAAAATAAAATATGACTAATTCTACCTGAAATAGCAATTAATTTTCTACTGGTCGTTTAT
>JBCCSR010000263.1:0-6741 GCA_039199865.1 Bacteroidota bacterium | reverse complement strand
TTCAGTAAAAAAGGGGAATCCCAGTCGTTTTGTCATGCTCAATAAATAGGTTTTCTATCTGAATCTTGACCGATATTTGATGCTCGGTTGTAAACCTTCGTGTTTCCCGCTACGCTTTGAGCTCCAATTCCCGATAAGCATTTAGACTTGCCAAAATCAAATCTTCGCTACAATGTTGGTTTATTAACGACGCTCCTACCTTTTTTAGCATGGTAAAATTGATTTGTTGTTGTTCATTTTTCTTGTCCTGCCTCATCAAATTCAGCAATTCGGGAAAACTACTTTCCGGAAAGCTGTATTTCCCATAATGCTTGAGGATTATTTCCTGAATACTTTGAAGGGACTTCATGGACAAGCCTGTAATTTGTGTACTCAACCAGGCTTCGCAATACATCCCAATGGCAATGGCCTCACCGTGTAGGAGTGGATCCGTCGATTCCAAGGCATAAGATTCTAGTGCATGCCCAATGGTATGCCCGAAGTTGAGGGCTTTTCGAATATTTTTTTCGAAAGGATCCTCCTCTACAATCCGCTGCTTAATTTGCAGCGAAGGAATTAAAATGGGCAACCAATCAAGCGTCCTTAAATTTTCTATGGCCACCAACCTTTCCCATTCTTTTTCATCGGCGATTAGGCTGTGCTTGATGATCTCCGCAAAACCACTTCTCAATTGTCGATCGGGTAGGGTTTGCAAAAAACCTGGATCAATAAATACCGCCTTGGGGTTTTTGAATAGCCCGATACTGTTTTTGACCTGTCCAAAGTCAATTCCCAGTTTCCCTCCAATCGACGAATCGACTTGCGAAAGCAAAGTCGTGGGCATTTGAATGAAATCCATCCCTCTTTTAAAGGTCGCTGCGCAAAAACCGCCCATATCTCCGATCACACCTCCTCCTAAATTGATGGTCAGGGCTTTTCGATCAGCTCCAAAGTCCATCATCGCTTGCCAGATTTGCGCACAAGTTTGGTTGTTTTTGTGTTGCTCTCCTGACTTTGTTTCGATCAGTTTTAGTTCGATCCCTTCAGACGCCTTTTGCAAAATCGGCCAGCAATCTCTCCGGGTATTTTCGTCGACGATCACCAAAATTTGGCTGTAGGCATTTTGCTTTAAAAAGGCCCGATAGGTATCCCAAATCTCCTCAATATAAATCTCGTAATCTTTTAATTTTAGTGTGGTCATTTCTCGATGATACAAGGGCAGTGATTGAATACTTGCAAAATTCTTTTCAAAAGTAGGCTTATTCTGGTGAAGAAAGAAGGGTCAGCAATTATCTGTATTTCCTTTCTGAGGATTTGCCCCTTGTGATTTATTTTTCGTCTGCCCGGACGATGTCTTGCATTTCTACTGTCCATGCCATGGGTTTGTCAGCAAATAATTTTTTGGTTTGTTGCCATGTTTCCCGAAAAAGTGCAGAATGCCGATACTTATCTAGAGCGGCTTCGTTCTCCCAAAAGCTATAGGTAAAAAATACATTCGGCTGGTCTTTATCGCGCCATACTTCCAAATAATTACAGCCCGGAAAGCGCCGAATATTGAGGCGACTTTGCTCAAAAATGGCCAAAAATTGGGGTACTTTTTCGATTGCAAAAGTAAGCTTAACAATTCTCTTTATCATTTTATTTGCTTTTCGATCTACAACTCCCCTATTCCGCAAAGCGCAGTTCAACGCCGTCGCCCAGTTTGAGCCCCAACATACTAGCCGCCCGCCCCATATTGATGGCCATTTCCAGATAGCCGGAAGAGTTAAAAAAACAGAGTCGCTCTCCGATTGGCACATCAGAATAATGTCCACTCAGTTGACTGATGGGTTCATGTCGTTTAAAATACAAGGTAAAAATTCGTCCCTTACCGATCCGTTCAAAGAGGGATTGATCGATGTTTAAAATCAGATTTTCGTAATTATCAATGTGAATAATCGTCCCTTTGATGCCATCATTGCTGGTGATGGCTTGAATACTAATGCGCCGTTCGATTTCATCGAGTGGAATACCAATCTCATTAAAGGGTAGGCCATTGACAATGTGGCCAATTGCTCTGGCATACACTTCTTTTAACATCGAAGGGGTTTCGGGAAGGTATTCTAATTCGTAGATATCCTTGGGAATTGCTTCAAACATCAAAGAAAAAATACCATTATCCGGGCCAATGAAATAATGGCCCTGATGACGCAAGGCGATGAAGCAGGGTTTGGCGCTTGGAAAATCATTGACACTCACCAAATGAATGGTTCCTTCGGGAAAGCTGGCATAGGCATTTTTAAGAATAAATGCCCCCTGAACTATATCATAAGTTTTGACGTTATTGCATATGTCAATTATATTCAGCTGGGGATTTGTTTTTAAGATCGCCCCCTTAAATATCGCTGCATAATAATCTTTACTGCCAAAATCTGATGTAAACGTTACAATGGGCATAATGATTGCAGTTTTTTTTTGATATGTTTAACCATTGAGCCATTGGTGCCAATTGCACAAAACAAGGCTGAAATGATGATTTGATTCTAGTCAAAAATTAATTTTCATGATTGACATCAAATTTTGAACTAGCTCCTTTTTTTAAGCGCTACTAAAGCACTAAATTTACCATAAAATGGTGGTTCTACAAGAAATTTCTCCTTTTAACTGAGAGAAAGTAAAAAAGAATTGCCAAATTTATTCTAAGATGTTAGATCGTCCATTTCACTGACAAAAGACAAGCACGGAGATTCAACATCTAGCAAACAAACTTCAAATAGATTTTATATTGAGCGAAATAATTCTGACCATCGACGGACTTGATCCGGTTGAGCTCTACGGCGAAAAAAACGTAAAGCTAAATCTCCTCCGCAAATCCTTCCCCGCGGTAACCATCACATCAAGAGGAAATCAGATTAAATTGATTGGAGAAAAGAAAGCCACCCAAAAAGCAAAAGGCAAATTCGAAATGATGGTTCGTTTGCTAAGAGAACGGCACGAACTAAGTATCCAAACAGTCGAGGATTTACTAAACGGAGGTAATCCTTATGAAACGCATCTCGGCAATGGTAATGGCAATGCGACCCTAGTACATGGTAGAGGAGGCAAAGCCATTAAAGCCAAAACGCGCAATCAAAAAAAGCTGATTGAAGCCTCCGAAGAAAATGACATTGTCTTTGCTCTCGGCCCCGCCGGAACGGGGAAGACCTACACTGCCGTAGCACTAGCAGTACGGGCCCTCAAAAATAAAGTAGTCAAGAAAATCATCTTGACACGCCCAGCCGTTGAAGCCGGAGAGAGTCTGGGGTTTCTTCCGGGTGATCTGAAAGATAAGGTAGATCCATATCTCCGTCCATTATACGACTCTCTAGACGATATGCTCCCTCTGGAAAAGCTCAACTTCTTCATGACCAACCGAGTGATTGAAGTAGCTCCCCTTGCCTTTATGCGCGGAAGAACACTGGACAACGCCTTCATCATTTTGGATGAAGCGCAGAATGCTACTTCCATGCAAATCAAAATGTTTCTCACTAGGATTGGCCCTTCGGCAAAATGTATCATTACCGGTGATCTGTCGCAAATAGATCTGCCCTTCAATCAACGTTCGGGTTTAAGGCATGCACTCAATATTCTGGGAGATGTTAGAGGAATTGCCACCGTACGATTGACCGCTGATGATGTTGTTCGCCATCGCTTAGTAAAAGAAATCATCAGGGCCTACGATAAGTCCGACCAAGAACGTCAAGGCCGTAGAATGGCCAAGCAAGAAGCAGAAAATCAATCTGCCAATAAAGGCAATGCCACCGGAGAAGAAGAATAATTTTTTCATCAATCCATCATATTGTACATGACCATCGAAGCCACTTATCAGGGAGACTTGAGAACCTCTGCCCGACACCTCAAATCAGGAGATCAATTGATCACGGATGCCCCCACGGATAATCGTGGAAAAGGGGAAGCCTTCTCTCCCACGGACCTAGTTGCTACGGCGCTCGGTACCTGTATCCTAACCATCATGGGCATCAAAGCAAAAGACAAAGGCATCGATATTCTGGGGGCCAAAGTGGAAGTCAACAAAGTAATGGCCTCTGATCCACGGCGTATCGCCAAATTGGAAGTCAATATCAGCATGCCTCCGAAAGCGTATAGTGATAAAGAGAAAAAAATATTGGAAGCCGCCGCACATCATTGCCCCGTTTTCAATAGCTTGCACCCCGATTTAGAAGAGGTCATCACCATTCACTGGTAAATTTTCCCCATCGATGATTTACAATGTTCAGAAAAAAGAGCGCAATATCGTAGGGACCATTCATCTCGATGGTTCAAAAAGCATTAGCAATCGAGCCCTAATCATCCAGGCTTTATGTTCCGAACCCTTTGAAATTGATCAGTTGTCTACTTCAAAAGATACGACAACCATGAATCTCTTGTTAAATCATGCCGAAGGAGATCTACTCGATACTGGTGCCGCAGGTACAACATTTCGCTTCCTAACCGCTTATTTGTCTTTGCAAAGCGGAAGTCAAATCCTTACGGGATCTGCCAGGATGAAACAACGTCCAATCGGCGTTTTAGTAGAAGCCTTAAAAGAGTTGGGAGCCAACATTGATTACTTAGAAAATCCAGGCTACCCTCCCCTACAAATCCATGCTCCTTCCATCGGAAACAATAACCAATTGACCATTTCTGCGGGTACCAGCAGCCAGTTTATTTCCGCTTTATTGATGATTGCGCCCGCCCTACCCAATGGCTTGGTCCTCCATTTAGAAGGAACGATCGTTTCCCGCCCTTACATTGAAATGACCCTTAGTTTGATGAATTATTTTGGGGTCAAACATCTTTGGGAGGGCGATCGCATCTCTATTGCTCCTCAACAATACCATGCCCGCCATTTTACCGTGGAAGCAGACTGGTCCGCTGCCTCTTACTATTACAGCATCGCAGCGCTGGCCGATCAATTGGATCTTCAGCTAAATGGTTTACATCGCGATAGTTTACAAGGAGATGCCGTACTTCCCGAGATGATGATTCATTTTGGGGTTCAAACCCAATTCAATGAGACGGGCATTCATTTAAGCAAAGTTCATTCGCCGAGCATCCCTCCATTTGAGTGGAATTTTATCAAATGTCCGGATATTGCTCAGAGTCTTGCAGTGATTTGTGGTGGATTGAACGTAGAGGGAAAATTGAGTGGCTTAATTACTTTAAAAATTAAAGAGACGGATCGGGTCGCCGCCCTCCAGGAAGAATTGGCAAAAGTTCAAGTGCAGTTTGCGGAAATTCCTTCAGAAAGTGAAACTGAGGTATCCTGTACCGTCATGGGACAAGCAGCGCTCCGTCTTCCTCAATTCATGACTTACGAAGACCACCGTATGGCCATGGCTTTTGCTCCTTTAGCAATGCTCGGACCAATCGCAATAGAGCATCCAATGGTGGTAGTAAAGTCTTATCCCGCCTTTTGGGAAGACCTAAAAAAGCTGGGATTCGAAATCAAGTCACTATAACTTTAATTCCAAGGCTTCCAAAATGCCCTTTGCTTTTAGCAGGCACTCTTCATATTCTTTTTCTGGAACAGAATCATAGACAATTGCTCCTCCTACCTGAAATGATAGATAGTCCTTTTCCGAATGGTACATCAAGCTTCGAATCACAACATTAAAATCAAAATTCCCTTCCGGATCGATATAACCAACTGCACCAGAATAGAGTCCACGTTTACTTTGCTCGTATTGTTCAATCAATTCCATACTCCTGATTTTCGGTGCACCAGTCATCGACCCCATCGGGTAAGCCTGCCGAATCGCATCGACAAAATGCACTTTGGGATCCAGTGTTCCACTGACCGTCGAAATCATTTGGTGGACCTGTTCAAAACTGTAAATGCCAAAAAGCTCCTCCACTTTCACTGAACCGGGCAAACAAGTTCTCGCCAAATCATTACGGACCAAATCTACGATCATCACATTTTCTGAACGATCTTTTTTGCTGTTGAACAATTGTTTTTTGAGTTGTTCATCAGCGCGATGGTTTCCTCCCCGCTTTATGGTGCCTTTGATTGGCTGAGAGAGAATCTGTTGTCCTTTTTTTTGCAAAAACCTTTCTGGACTGGCACACAGTAAATACTGATGCTGCAGGCGATAGTAAGCGGAAAAAGGTGCTTTAGACAACTGATTCAACTTATTGAATAGGGCCAAAGGATCGACTTCACAATTTTCTGCGTAGAACTCCTGACAAAGATTGAGTTCGTATAAATCTCCACGATGCAAATGTTGTCGAACTTTTTCTACCGTAGCCAAATAATCTAGTTTTCGCATGCGCGCCTTCAACTTCGGGAAGTCTTGACTGGAGACAAATTGACTTTCATCACCGAGTTCGACCGATAGAATACTTTTCAAAAGCTGATCAGGGGCACTGTCCGTACTGTAAATTTCAACTTGCCTACCCTGTAGTTTGATGACATGCTTGGGACAAAAAAAGTGCAGGTCTGGCCATACCATACCATCAAAATTTTGCGAGGACAGGTGCTCAATGCTATTTTTCAAATCATAAGAAAAGTAACCAAACAACCAGCTAGGGTATTTTTGGTAAAATGCTTTTAATTGTTCAAATGGATCGAGGGAGGATTTCCCAGCTTCTCGAATGAGCAATTCGTCTTCAACTCCTACTGCCAGCATACAATCGATACCGCTGTAGTTGATTCCCGTCTGATTACTATCTAGATAGCTCAATGTCTGATCTCCTTTGCTCCAGGACAGCAACTGTTTTTTAAACCTGGAAGGATTGGAG
>JBCCSR010000262.1:0-6783 GCA_039199865.1 Bacteroidota bacterium | reverse complement strand
TTTGAAAAGATTGAATTAGAAGAAAATCCCAATCAGCATTTAGAAGCATATGCAGGGGAGTATTATTCCAGAGAGCTTGATGTTCATTATGTGCTACAGGTGGTTGATGAACAACTAATATTGAACTATCCCAACAATAATGGGATCGTTCTTAAAGAAGGGGTAACGGATACTTTTGGTGCAAATAGAAGGACAAAATATACATTTAGGAGAAACACAGAGAAGAAAATCGTCTCTTTCGAGGTATCTTCAGAGGGAACCGTTAAAGCTATTTTATTTGAGAAAAAAAATTAGTGCCAACAATCCAATATTGCCCAGCACCATTGTCCCTAGCATCGCGATTGCGACCAGCCGGTATACTTCAATTTTTCTGAACCCTCCCCCTCCATTCACCACGATCACAGCCCCCATTTCCCTAAACTATTGGCAGGTAATTTTGTTACTTGGATGTTCTAACAATTAACGAATAAAACAATATGAAAAGCGCACTACTTTGGTTCCGAAACGATCTTCGCCTCAGCGATCACTTGGCCCTCCAAGCTGCCTTGAAGGAAAGCGATACAATCGTTCCGGTTTACATTTTTGATGAACAGTGGTTGGGAAAAGATCAATGGGGTTTTCAACGCACGGGACCTTTTCGCATGCAGTTTCTACTAGAATCCCTCAAGGACCTAAAAGAACATTTGCAGGAGATCGGGAGTGATCTAATTATTGGGAGAGGGGATCCGGTCGTTTTGCTCAAAGAAATAGCAGAGCAGTACGAATGCTCAACCATTTTTGCTTCCAAAGAATACACCAGTGAAGAAACAATTGTAGAAGACCGGTTATCGCAAATTTCAGATCTCCGTCTGTTCCACAATAGCCCAATGATTCATCCCGATGATGTGACCTTCGAAATTGAGCGAATGCCCGAAGTCTTTACTGCTTTTCGCAAAAAGGTAGAACGTTATTCTGAGGTCCGTCCCCCTTTTAAAAGTCCCAAGTCCATCTCCAGTCCAAATCTAAGTAGCACCCCTATCCCAAAATTGACGGATTTTGGTTTCGAAGCATTACAAATTGACCAAAGAGCTGCCCTTCCCTTTAAGGGCGGTGCCCTAGAAGTTTGGAATCGTTTGGAACATTATTTTTGGTCGTCCGAACAACTTTCTGTATACAAGGAAACACGTAATGGATTGATCGGTGCAGATTATTCCAGCAAATTTTCTCCTTGGCTGGCTCATGGCTGTATCTCCGCGCGAGCCATCTACGATGAAGTTGAAAAATACGAGTCAGAAGTCGAAAAGAATGACTCTACCTACTGGCTAAAGTTTGAACTCCTCTGGCGTGATTTCTTTAAATATACAGCGATGCGTTATGGCAATAAAATTTTCCAGGCCAACGGCATCAAAGACAAAAATAAGAAATGGGGATACCGTCCCAAAGCCATGCAAAAATGGATTGATGGAACCACCGGAGATGACTTCGTCGATGCCAATATGATCGAACTCAAGTCTACTGGATTCATGAGCAATCGTGGCCGACAAAATGTAGCCTCTTACCTGGTCCACCAATTGAATTTGGATTGGAGAGCGGGAGCCGCTTGGTTTGAATCCATGTTGATCGACTACGATGTAGCCAGCAATTACGGAAACTGGATCTACGCTGCTGGCGTAGGTAATGATCCACGCGATCGGGTTTTTAATACCAAAAAACAAGCGAACATGTACGATAAGTCCAGGTCCTATCGAGCGCTATGGTTGGATTAAAACGGGGTCTTCCCTCCTATCCAATGCCAAACAAATAAAAAGTTTTGAAAAATAGTTTGTTTCCAAAAATCCAATCGCCTTCCTCAATCGTATGTAAAGCAAAAATGCAACGATGATGAAAGCAACAATGATTTTAATTTCTCTAACATTGCCTTTACTAGGCTTTGGCCAAAATGCCCTTTCTATGAATGAGGTGGAAGAAAGAAGGGAGGTTGCCATGAGCGACACCCGTGGAAAACGAAGTGACGGAAAGTACCGATACTATGCCAAAGGAGAAACAAAGCCATTCACTGGCGTCCTATTCGCCAACTATCCCAATGGTCAAACGCGCTCTTGGCAGGAATACGAAAATGGCATTGGTCAGGGCAAATGGATCAATTACTACGAGAATGGCCACCACAAAGAAATTGGCCATTACAATCAGGATCGAGTAGAGGGGCCCATCCAAAAGTTCTACGAAAACGGTCAGCTAAAAGCGGAAGGTCACTACAAAGACTGGAGAATCAAAATTGGCAAATGGAAATACTATCAGCCCGATGGAACACTCAAGACCGTCACAGACTATGGCACAAAAGGCAGTATCGAAGAGGTCAAAGCCTATTACCAAAGAGGAGATATTTCCTACCGTTGGTACGCCGATATTTTGAGCAAAAACGGTTTCGATTTATAGAAACGAAGTCCCTCTAATGCCACTTCATTTGCAATCTTATAAAGTCAACACTCTTCCGGGATGGTGTGAATGGATTACCTTGTCTTCAATCAACAAACTACCATTGACCCACAAATAATCTACCCCATCCGATAAACTACGGGGTTGAGTATAGGTCGCATTGGCTTTGAGGCGTTCTGGATCGAGCAAAACCAGGTCGGCAAAATAATCAGCTTCAATGCGACCGCGCCCTTTTAGTTGAAAAAAGCGAGCGGGCATATCGGTGATCTTATGAATGGCCATTTCCCAAGACAGGGCTTGCAAGTCTTTAACATAGCGTTCCAAATAAGTAGTAAATGCACCGTAGGAACGGGGATGTGGCTGGCCGATAGATTGAGGAGCATTGATTGGATAACTCCAAGAGTCCGTACAAATCATGGCGCTGTCCCAAAGCACGGCCGCATCAATATCGTCTTGATTGATGCAGTGATAGACAATCCAGGTCTCGGTACTCTTAGTCAAAATTTGCGCCATCGTCTCTGCCTCACTGAGCTTTTGTTCCAGCGCAATTTGCGCGACCGTCTTACCAAAGTATTCCTCAAACTCATCAGAAATGATCATCATTTGATCGAGGTCATAATCTCGATGAACAATCCAATCGGCAATTTCTTGTCGGACTTTTTCACTTTTCAGCTTTTCCGGAACCTGATCAATCCCATCCTGCAAAATAGCTTTGGGAATAAAAGCGCGGAGCTTGGTAGAGATGGCCGTGTAGGGATAAACATCTACGGAAACCGGAAGATCGGGATGCTTTTCGTTAAACTGCTCAATCTGTCGAAGTACCTTCGGAATTTTCCCCCAGTTTTGTTTTTCGGCTGCTTTTAAATGGCTGACCAAAGTACGAATCTTCGCCTGTTCACAAATGGTCAATGCCTCGGTAATCGCGGCTTCAATTTCATTGCGTTCATCGCGAATGTGGGAAGCGTAAACGCCGCCTTTTTCGGCTACAATTTTGGCCAATTCAACGATTTCTTCTAGCTCCGCAAAACATCCCGGAGCATAGATTAAACCCGTAGAAAAACCAATCGCTCCTTCCTCCATGCCAGTGGTCAATGCCGCTTTCATTTGACTCAGTTGCTCAGCAGTCAAATTTTTCCAATCGTCCAGGTAACCTCCCCGAAGGGTACTATGACCAACCAAGGTAGCGATATTGAATTGCAAATGACTTTTGATTCGATCGAAGTATTCTTCCATGCTGGTCCAATCAAAGGGGAAGCCAATCTCCCCGGCCAAACGCTGCATGGTTGCCATTAGTTCTGGACCAATCGGTGCTGGTGAAGTCCCACAGTTGCCAAAAATTTCGGTAGTGATTCCTTGGTAAAGTTTATGGTCTGCTGCGTTGGGGAAAAAATAACCAAATCCAGTGGAAGCGTGAGGATCGATAAAGCCCGGAGCCAAAATTCGCCCGTCGGCTTCTACAATATGGTGGGCCAATACGGCAGTCCCCGTTGTTTCAAAGGGAATAATTTTATCTCCGAGAATTCCAATGTCTCTGACCTTTGCTTTTTCGGGCAAACCCGTACAAACTTTTGCATTGCGTATGAGGTAATCCAGCTTCATGTTAGATGGTTTCTGTTATTTTTTGGTTGGTATATTTTTCCAATTTTTCCGCGGTCACTTTACTTTCTTCCGTTAGGGCAACTCGTACAAATCCATTTTCCATGGTCACTTCGGGGGAAATGATGTCCTCGTGAAAGTAACGGGCCGAGGGACTCAAATCATGGGCTTTGGCATGTGGCAATAGCGACGCAAATCTTAAATTGACCAAACGGCCAATCCCCGATTCAAACATCCCACCAATCCAGCAGGGCAATTGATGTTGATGACAGTAGTTCAATATTTCGATACTACGATAAATTCCCCCTACCCTACCTACTTTGAGATTGAGTTCATCAATGGCTCCCAGTTGATGCAGCTTAATCAAGTCACCAATGCTTTTCACTTCTTCGTCGGCACAAATTCGCAACTGCGCGAATCGCTCTTTGGCCGCCAACAAAACATCAAAGCGATGTGGGGGAAAAGGCTGTTCGATGATCGTCTGATAGGTTTGTACAAAATAGTCGAGCTGATCCAAATCATTGACAGCAAAACTTCCATTGGCATCAAAACCCAGATGCACTTTATGCTCAAATAAAAGTGGATTAATGTGATCAAACACAGCGGGATCAGCCTTGGGAGATATCTTGAACTTCAATCGATGATAGCCTGCCTGGATGGCTTTTGCTACGGTCTCGTAAAACAATTGTTTGTCTTCGTATAAACCCAATGAGATGCCCACGGGTACCCGCTCTAATGCCTTTACTGGAAAGAGTTCAGACCAACTGATCGCTGATCGTTGCTCCAAGATCGAAAAGGCCGCAGCTTCTACGGCAGTCTTGGTGAAGTTCCATCCTCTGATCCGACCGAGCAGGGCTAAGAGTTCGCCGTAAGTCTGTTGCTTTTTTAATTGTGGTAAAACAAAGCGCCGAATCATATCTGCGGCGGCGTGAAGGTATTCTGCTGAATAATAGGGATCGGGTCGACAAGCGCATTCCCCGTAGCCAATCGTTCCTTCCTCCGTTGTCCATTTGACAATCAATGCCTCTCGCGAATTCCGTACACCAATGCCCGAGCTAAACCGCTGTTTTTGCGGAAGCTCGATGATGTGTAGATCTATCTGTCGTAGAGAAATACTTTGCGTAAGAAGAAGTTCCTGTTTGATATTTTCTGAATCCATGTGAGCGTAGAATACAAAAATTTTGAGAGGATAAAAATTTTATCTTCATAATATTCATCGATGGATCCTCTTGCTAGTGGTCCGAGTCTTAAGTCCTTGACAGGTTAAATTGCCTTTATTCCTGTGTAAAACATAGAGTTTAAATGGTGAAGCAACTCAGACTAGTCGCACCAGTAGAATAAGAAGGTACCAATAACAGAGAACGCTTTTGCGGAAACGTTTGCAAAAGAAGGAGAAATAACACAGGCAATCAGATCGTCGATGCCTTCGCAACCATCCCCATCTCTTGCGCCAAATGCCGTGCTACTATTTTCCACACTTGAGGATCTATCCCCAAGGACAGGTGGGTGGAATCAACCTCGTAGTGTTTTACATTTTTTGACGTTTTATCCAAACAGGCAGGCCAGGCGACAAAGCTGTCTTTTTTGGTAAAAATGATGCTCATGGGAACCTTAATGGGATTGGTTCGATCCAGCTCCTCCAATTGCTCAATAATCGCTTCAATCTCTGATTCTCGGTAAAAATTGTTACCGATGGTGTATCGAGGCCCTCCAATTACGGGAGTACCGTAAGTAATCACACTGGAAACTTTGTTGGGAATTTCTCGGGCAATTTCCCGAGCGACCAATCCACCAAGACTCCAACCAATCAAGGTTACCTGCTCCTCGCTGTTTTGGGCCATCAATTGCTCCACCATAGTATCTCGGTATCGCTCAATATTCCCATGATTGATCCCAAGCCCCCAATACTCGGGAGCGTAACCTAGAAAAGCCAAGTATTTTTTGATCGGATACATGACCGTTTCATGCGATTTCCAGCCTGGAATCAAAATAATTCTTTGTCCCTGCCCCCTTCTGTCCTTGGTCAATCCACGGATTTGGCTAAACAGCTGAATCGGTTTGATCACTGAATGCAACTCACTAACGAAGCTCGCCCGCTTGATCTCTGAGGGACCGATACTGTCTTTGATATCGTATTCGCTTAAATTCATGTCCTACATTTATTCAAAAATAAGGTAGCGCAAAAGTAACAACTTTCTTACTGAATAGTTTTCAGATCCAATAAAACCCAAAAAAATACCTACTTTTAAGTGTTAACTTTAAAATGGTGTTTTGTTTTAAAACAGCGCAGCACCTTTTCCACCAAATCATCAATATGAACACGCTAACACGCCCCCTCTTCCTCCTTCTTTTGCTCAGTTGTAATCTATTTGCTTGTCAGAATACAACGCAAGATGGGCCAGCCAAAACAAAAGCCGAAAAACCTATTGCGACAGATGAAGCACCTGCTTTTCAGCAGGTTCAGAAAATCAAGCAATTGCCCACAATTGACGGCTTGGGAGGAGATGATTCCTGGCAAAACCTCGATTGGCAGCCTATTGATCAAGTCTGGCTCGGCGCAGCTCCGACCAAAGAAGATTTCTCGGGACGCGAAAATTTGGGGGTTGGTAATTTTGCGATCTGTCGCCTATCGAGGATTTTTCCTAGCGAGGTCAATATCTTTGTACCTTTGTCTTCTTTCACCGTACTCGGTTTATTTCCAAATGCCGAGGTTAATTTTGGAGGTATCCCCGCATTCCTCTCAAGGACCCTCGTGCCGGACGGGAGGATCTG
>JBCCSR010000261.1:0-6785 GCA_039199865.1 Bacteroidota bacterium | reverse complement strand
GCCAGCCATCGAAAACTGCCTGGAAAATCTTGCTAGTAATCGTATTTCACAGGTGAAAACCTATCTGGGGACTCTGGAAATCATGCCCCAAAAAACCTATGATATTCTACTGGCGAACATCAATAGAAATGTAATTTTAGATAGCCTTCCAACGTTATATCAGCAGTTGAAAAAAAATGGAACACTCCTTGTTTCAGGATTTATTAAAAAAGATGCTAATTTGTTGCACGAAAGTGCGAAAAAGCATGGATTTGAAACCCTTGATCAATGGCATCGTAATAATTGGATCTGTATGTCTTTCACCAAATAGTTGGTATTCCAAGAAATCGGTGCTCTATACTTCTAAAATAAACAAAAAAGACCGTGCTCAATGCCCTGCCATTTAGCTCCCAAAATGTCGAATTTTGTTCCAAACTGAAATTATGTTGAATAAATTACTCTTCTCCCTTTGTCTTTGCTGCTTTGCCTTGAGTACGACAACGGCTCAGAGACTTTCAGAATTTTCCAGTGTTCCTTCTGAATACCTCAAGCAATTGGAAGAATTTATGACTTCCAGTAAGCGAGATGTGATGCAAAAAATATTCGACGAATACGAATCGCAATTCAAAGGGGGCATTTTTAGTGATGAAGAGTTTGCGACCATTGTGAAGGTGAGCAATTTGATGTTGCAGCAAAAAATGAAGGCCTCCCCCTATTTTAGTGAATATCTTCAGGGACTGACTCACGTCAAACGAGCCGAAAATGGGGAACAACAGTTTAAAGATTGGCATTTGGTCTTGGAGGGGATTTTGGGCGATATCAAAAATAGAAAGCTGAAGCCCTTCAAGAATTATCTTAAATTTTCTTGGAATTTCTTCCAAAACAATAGCTTTCGTGCCACTAAGTCGGGGGTAAACTGGATAGGCTATGCAGATGCTTACCAGTTGAAATACGAAGATAAGATGCCTTCCATACGTTATGAAAAAGTGAATCTGGTTGGATTTCGAAAAAAGGACTCTATCGAGATCATCGCAACCAGTGGTATGTTCTTTCCCGTCGAAAATGTTTGGAAAGGAGAAGGAGGGAAGGTCGATTGGTCGCGATTTGGACTGGGGGATAGCATCAATTGCGAATTGACCACTTATAGCATTGACATTAAAAAGAGCCTTTACAAAGTTGATGAAGTCGTTCTAGACTATCCAGCGCTATTCCCAGGACAGCCGATCAAGGGCTCTTTCCAAGACAAAATTGTGGCGAAAAATCAAGCGACCGGAAGCTCTTACCCTCGTTTTGAATCCAAGGAGAAAATACTTAAGATCAACAATATTGGTGCGGGCATTGAATACAAAGGCGGTTTTCGACTACACGGGACGACAGTTTATGGATATGGAAGCAAAAAGGAGAAAGCCCATATTTCTATTTTTGATCAAGAGCGGCAAAAAACTTTTAGTGGGCGTTCGGAGTTATTCGTCATTCGCAAAGGTGAGCGCATCGCTGCGGAGCGATTGGAGATGGTGCTCTACTTCAATGAAGACTCGCTTTACCATCCCTCGGTAAATATTAAGTTGGACATTCCAGACATGGAAATGGAATTGTATCGTGGAAAAAGGGGAAGTGATCGAAATCCATTTTACAATTCTCTCCATCAAATCAATATCGACGTAGATAAGTTGGAATGGCACATGGATACTGATTCTTTATTGTTGGGAACCAGTGCGGTCAGCTTTGCCAACCAGAGCAAGGTCGTTTTTGAATCCTTGAAGTTTTTTGAGGAAGGAGATTTCCGACGAATTCAAAACATCTCTACAAACAATCCACTATTTACGATCCGACATGTTGCCGATGAGGAAGGCAGTCGCATTTTGAGCGCAAACAATTTGGCAGCTAAGATCAATCCGAGGTTCGATTACTCCAATATCCAGAGTTTACTTTATGACTTGGTAGCGCGTGGTTTTATCAATTACGATAGTGATGAGCAGTTGGTGGAAGTCAAAGAAAAGGTATTTCATTACACGGATGCCAATGCCAAGAAAGTTGATTACGATGTTCTTAAGATCTTATCCAAATCGGATAGTACCAATGCCGTCTTGAATTTGAACGATAATTCCATCAATTCGATCGGTGTGTCTAACGTTGAGTTTAGTGCTACCCAGAAAGTAGCGGTCAAACCCACTTACGGAAGAGTCACACTTTTAGAAAATCGAAACATGGATTTCGATGGGCGGGTTTTTGCTGGATTTAGTCGACTAGAAGGCAAAGATTATTCCTACATCTATGACAAAAACCACATTGCCATGGATTCCATTCGCTATTTTGATTTGTTTGTACCCGACGGCACAGAAGATGAGAATGGCAACCCCAAAGCTTTCTCCATTGCCTCTCGTATCGAACATACTTCCGGAACCCTTTTGATCGATGCCCCCAACAATAAATCGGGGACTGAGAAAATTCCTATGTTTCCCTCTTTCAATACCAGCGGACCTTCCTATATTTTTTACGACTATAAAGATACTAAAGGTGGCTGTTACCGACGTGATTCCTTTTATTTCGAATTGAACAAATTTAGTTTCAATCAGTTGGATGCCTTTGTCAAGGAAGACGTAGCTTTTCGGGGCACAATGGTTTCGGCGGAGATCTTCCCAGACTTTAAGGAAACGGTTTTATTGCGCGAGGAAGATTTTAGTTTGGGTTTTACTACTCAAACGCCAACTGAAGGCTACCCTTGCTATACCTCAAAAGGGCAGTACATCGGTGAGATTGACTTGAGTAATGCCGGCTTTTTAGGAAAGGGCAATATCCAATACCTCGGTGCGACCATGGATTCCGAAGATTTGGTTTTTAAACCCAAGCAAATGCTGGGAACTGCAGATCGATTTGATTTGCAAGAAGATCGTGCCAGCGACATCCCATTTCCTCAAGCCGTGGGAATCGACGTTTCCATTGACTGGAAACCTTATCAAGATAGCATGTACATTCAGACCAAGGAACAGTCTTTCCAACTTTTCAAAGAGGACAATTATACCGTCAAAGGGACGCTGATTTTGACCCCTGGTGGATTGAAAGCTACCGGAGAGTTTGACTGGGATAAAGGAACATTATCTTCTAAACTGATGTCCTTTGGTGCTTTTTCCGTTCAGGCAGATACTTCTAATTTGAAAATTAAAGCCTTCGGGTCCAATGAGTTGGCCTTTGACAATAAGAACGTGGAATCAGATTTGAATTTTGACAATCAGATTGGTCGAATTAGTGCCAACTCAGATGATCTGTCAACGACCATGCCCTACAATCAATATCAAACGTCGATGAATGAGCTGTATTGGGACATGAAAGATGAGACGATTACTTTTAAAAATGAGGGAAAAGAATACGGTGATTTTTTATCCATTCATCCCGATCAAGACTCTTTGACTTTTCAAGGCAAGACGGCTTTTTACGATCTGAAAACCAATGAGTTGAAGATTGGTGGTGTCCCTTTGATTCGAAGTTGTGACGCTTTGATTTATACCGAAACCGGAGATGTAGAAATCGAAAATGGGGGAATCATGAATACCCTGAACAATGCACGTATTGTTGCGGATACCATCAATGAATACCACGTTATCAATCGGGCAACAGTGGATATTTTGGGGAAGAAAGATTATCGAGCAAAGGGTTATTATGAATACAATATTGGCGATCGAAAGCAAGACATTTATTTTGCAGATATTATCGGTACTCGGGTAGGAAAAGGAAAACGTAGTGAGAAAGCAACGGTTACGCGAGCGACGGGTTCGGTAAAAGAGGACGACAAATTTTACATTGATCAAAAAACGGAGTTTCAAGGGAAAATTAGTTTGAGTGCCGATTCGAAAAACTTGAGCTTTGATGGTTTTGCTCGGTTGGATGCTCCTTTGATGCCAGGACGTCAATGGTTTTCCGTTAAAAGTGAGGCAGATAAAAAAGATTTGGCCATTGAATACGATCAACCCAAAAACTTTAGAGGAGAACCACTACGGAACGGATTATTTTTGAGCAAGGAAAGAGCTATCGTCTATCCAAGAATCATGATGCCTACTTTTCTGCGCAAGGATCGCCCTCTAATTGATGCGCGCGGTTTGTTTAAATACAATCAGGAGGAAGACGAGTTTATCTTTGGAGATTCAATGAAAATCGTTGCGCAAGTCCCACAAGGAAATCTACTCACTTATTCCAATAAGGACAACAGCGTAAAAGCAGAAGGAAAATTCAATGTGGGTTCAGGGCTGGATTACATCAGTGTAAGCGCTGCTGGAACTGCTCGGACTGCATTCGAGGGAGGGACTGCGGATACGCGATTCCAGGCAGATTTAATGGCGGGTATTGCCATGATGATTCCAGAAAAATTGCTCAAGATTATCGTAACCGATTTGATTTCTAGTGGCTATGATGCTCGTCCAATTGATTACCTAAAAGAAGAAGAATATTATACCAAGGCGCTATCAGAATTTTTTACCAGCGAAAAAGACTATAAAAATGCGCTAAAGAAAATGAAAAGTACGGGGCTTGACTTACCCAAGAAAATGAATCACTTTACTTTTTTCTTTAGTAAAATACCAATGAAATGGGATAGTGAATACCAGTCTTTGGTTTCTACCAAAAACGAAGTTGCTTTGGCAACTGTCAATGGAACGCCGATCAATCGAATGCTGACCTGTTATGTCGAGTTCAAGATGCCTTCCAACGAAGATGATCGCGTCTATGTCTACATCAAGTCTCCAAGTGATTTTTATTACTATTTTGGATTCAAGCAAGGTATTCTCAGTACAGTGTCCAATAACACAAAATACAATGATGAATTACTGGGTATGAAAGAAAAAGAGCTACGAATCAAAATGAAAGATGATGAATATTACGAAATCCAACCGGTCAATCCGGGAACGGCCAACATGTTCGTCAATCGGATTAAAGCGACGCGCTAGTGAAAACCAGAAAGGCCCCGAAGTTTTTGCATGGACTTCGGGGCTTTTTTTTGCCTTACAGATATTGGTGCTTGTGAAATGCTGTTTCTATGGTGGGACCTCTTCGCAAATCGAATCCAGTCAGACCATAAGTTAAACATTATTGGTTACAGTAAGAGAGAGAAGTAAAATCCAGCAAAAGTAGTCCTTTTATAAATATACATTTTTTATCATTTCATAATTACCGTTTTGAGGGTATGCATATCATTGCTTTTTCGCCTATTTTTGTAAGTGTATAATTGATAAGACGCTTAGGAAACGAGAAGCAACCAAAACTTACGACTGACCAAAACTTACACCAACTAAGCAGGCATTTATCTCTCCCCATTGTCCTGCCAAACTTACACAGTCAATTCTCTGCCTATTCAACATACAGGGCTCGACCTTACGGATATCCTATTTTGCGTAGATATTCAACGAGTCAGAATTGGGTAGTCCTTCCTCATCCTTTCTAAGCCATTACAGATTTTTCCTCCTGTTATGTTCGGGCTGTTCTCTTGATTTGAACCAGCCGGAATCCAACAACTTACAAATTGCTATCGCTCCTACGCCCTCCGTAGGTCTAACCTCCTTTTCCCCCAAATCCTGAATACCTGTCGGACAGCGTTATTGTCTGACAGGTTCAGGTAAACAATCCGAATCTTACTTTTAACCACACAGGAATGATGAACTACAGACGATTATTCGTATTGCTCATATTCCCCCTACTTGCTTCGACAATTGCGGCCAAAGACATCAATGTTTTTTCTGGAAATACGGAGGCTTTTATCAAAGAGTTGGCTGTTTTTGCCAAACAAAGCAACAACAAAGCACTGATAACTGCTTTCCATACTTTTGAACAGAAATACAAGAATGGTCTTTTTTCTAATCCAGAGGTGGAACGCATCATTGAGACGAGTAATCTATTGATTAAAAATAAGATCAAGGCAAATCCCTTTTTCAAGAATTATCTGCTTGGTTTGACTCATGTAAAAACGGCAGAACATCCCAACAAACATTTTGAGCAATGGCATACTTTGCTGATTCAATTGTTGGTAAAGCCAGGAAAAGCAAAGCTGAAAGTCATCAAAAAATTATTGGCTTTTTCTCCAGGACTTTTTGAACAAGGAGCACTGAGAATGAAAAAAGGAAAAGTAAGTTGGTATGCCCGAAATGCCAATTATGATTTGTCCTACCAACAAGAAAAGATCTGTATTCAATTTCACTCTTTAGACTTGGTGACCCATCATCGAGGCGATTCATTGAGTATACTGGCAACGAAAGGAACTTATTGTCCATTGACCAATACTTGGAAAGGACGGGGTGGAAAAATCCAGTGGAACAAACCGGGAATGGAAGAGGTGTATTGTTTGTTGGGGGAATATGAAACAAAACTAGAAAAAGGAGGCTATGAGATTGCTTCTGCTCAATTAAATTTCCCCAAGTTATTTCCCGGACAGTTGATTGAGGGGACCTTACAAAATAAAATTGTGGCCAATAATAGAGTAGGGGCAGAGAGTTATCCTCGATTTACTTCGAAAGAAAAGGTATTAGAAATTACCGAGATCGCGGAGCGAGTCAATTATCGGGGTGGTTTTCGCCTTCATGGAAATACTTACTTTGGTTATGGCAATGCAGAACAAAAAGCTCAAATTCAAATTTTCGATCATTCCAAAAAATTAATTTTCCAAGGAAAAGCGGTGAATTTTAAATTTAAGGAAGGACAAGGCTTATCCAGCGAACAGGTAGAAGTATTGCTGTTTTACGGGCAGGATACGATCAGCCACCCATCCGTGAATTTGAAGTATGATTTTTTGACTAAAATAGTCAACTTATATCGGGGTAAAAGGG
>JBCCSR010000260.1:0-6812 GCA_039199865.1 Bacteroidota bacterium | reverse complement strand
TTTCAATTTTTTGTCAATGCAAATATAGGTTTATCAACTTGATTGTTCAAATAAATGGCTCAATTTTAACAAAAAACAAAAATGACTTACCTTTAATATGATTGTTCCAAAACAAGCAGCTACAATCCATTAATGGACCTCTTTTTTTTAAAAGACAAACCTAAATTCATTATTTTCAATAAGTTTTGAACAAACTGAAAGTCCATTTGTCTTTAGTCTAAACAATGCTCATGAAAGCAGCTATCAACTTTCCTAAAAAGCACGTACTCGATCCTTTTCTCGATCAACAAGAACAATTGTCTTTTAGCTACCAAGAGGTAGGGCAAACCCGTCAGTCTGCCCTCCAGTTTTACGATAATGACCATCACCATTTTTCCTTGGGCCGAGGAGAGGGAATTTGGCAGAAGGCCAAAAAAGCACTGGTGAATTGGCAACAATTTCCTCCGGAATGGACCAACATTTATCCTGGGGATGCTCCGCTGGCCTCCAACACCAATGTGCTCGTATTATTCAAGGTGTTGGGCATTTGGTGGATCAACAGTGCTCGAATTGTCTATCATTTTGATGAAATCAATCGCTTTGGCTTTGCCTACGGTACTTTGCCCAATCATATCGAACGTGGAGAGGAAGTCTTCTGGGTGGAGCGAGATGATCAGTTCAATGTCAGCTATCAGATCAAAGCATTTTCTCGTCCGGCTCATCCTTTGGTCTGGATGGCTTATCCCATGGCCCGGTTTTTCCAAAAAAGATTTTGTACGCAGTCGGGAAAGCGGATGAGGGAGTTGGTAAAAAAATAATGACCAGGCAAGTGCGATAGGTGCTAACAAATATTTGGCTTTGATGAAAAACATGCCCAAAAGTATAGGTCTTGGTTTTGTAGTCTGGCTTGTCTTACTCGCCTTTCACTGGCCCTTCACTCCTTTTCAACTCACTTATGTTGAATTGCTCATCCTGGCAGCACCGCTTTGGCTGATCCCTTTCATTTGGCAAGTAGAAAATGGCCTGGGAAAAAAGTACTTGAAACTGGCTTTATTTTCGGCAATCGCTCTAACCATTTCGTTTTTACTTCCCAGAGGACAATGGGCAGCCACTCTGACTTTACCTTGGTTGTTACTGATCAGCTATCTCGCCATCCAAGCCTTCGGAATTTACCTTTCGGCAAAGACTATCGACTGGGCCAAACGATGCCAATTGGCTGCTTTTGCCTATTTGCCCGTAGGGGCTTTTTGGGCCCTCTGTGATCGACTTGATTTTCAGCCTCTTGGTTTTGATCCCACTATTGTTTTGCTTACCGTGGCCCATTTCCATTATGCAGGTTTTATCTTGCCCTGGCTCTGTAAATGTTTACTCGAGTTTTTTCCATCCCGCTGGGCAGTCCTCTTCTCCCTTGGTGTTGTTTTAGGTATTCCCCTCGTAGCACTGGGCATCACCACCAGTCATTTTCATTGCCCCACATATTGGGAAAGTGTTTTTGCCAGTATCATGGCCATCTCCGCTGCGGGAATCGGGTTTCTCCATCTTTGCTTGGGTTGGCAACATCGACAACATCGGTGGGCCTTTTATTGGATATTGGCTGGCTTGGCCCTAAGTGTGGGCATGACGTTAGCTTTGCTTTACGGATGGCGCTATTACTGGCCAATTCCCATGATCAACATTCCCTTTATGTATGCTTTGCATGGGAGTCTCAATGCTTTGGGCTTTGCCATTCCGGCTAGCCTGGGTTGGTATTATTTCAAATCGACACCTCGTTGACTAGGTAGTCCGGACGTTTTCCCTCCAAAACGGCCAATAAATTGTCGACCGCCATTTTGGCCATACGCGTTCTCGTTCGATGGGTGGCGCTCCCCAAATGAGGAAGCAAAACCACATTTTTCATCTGGAAGAGTCCTGGACTAACTTGAGGTTCTCGCTCGAAGACGTCCAAGCCTGCCCCCGCAATTTGTCTCTGCGCCAAAGCCGAAACTAGGGCGGCCTCATCGACGATGGCCCCCCGAGCCGTATTGATCAAAAATGCACTGGGTTTCATCATCGCCAATTCCTCCACAGAGATGAAGTGGTGTGTTGCTGGATGATAAGCCAAATGAAGAGAGACATAATCAACTTGACTTAAGAGCGCTGCGAGCGTACAATATTGTAGTCCCAATTTTTTTTCTTCGTCTAATGACAAGCGCGTTCGATTCCAATAGTAGATGTCCATATCAAAACCTCGGGCCCGCCGGGCCAGCGCTTTGCCAATCCGTCCGAGACCGACAATCCCCAGTTTTGCTCCAAAGACATCTGTCCCCAAAAATTGCATGGGGCCCCAGCCTTGCCATTGCCCTTTCCGCACGAATTCATCGGCTTCTACAATCCGACGCGCAGCAGAAATCAATAAGGCAAAAGCCAAGTCCGCAGAAGTTTCGGTCAATACCCCAGGAGTATTGGTCACCGGGATTCCTCGCTGGGTCGCTGCTGCCACATCTATATTGTTAAACCCAACGGCATAATTCGAAATGACTTGGAGTCCAGGATTCAAATCCATTAGCTCTGCATCAATTTGATCGGTCAGCAAACAGAGCAATGCATCTTTGCCACGAATGCCTGCTGCTAGTTCTTCACGACTGAGCACCCGATCGTGAGGATTCATTTCCAGGTCAACTTTTTCCTGCAAATAGGCAATGGCTTCTTCGGGTAATTTTCGGGTCAAAAAAACTTTGGCTTTCATCCCATTTAATATTTTAATCAACCAACCAATTCTCAAACACAAATTGTTAGTCCTTTTTTATTTTCACAAATGCAGCAAAGAAATCTGTGTTGAATTCTAAAATTTGAGCTCGAATTCTTGGGCTTTCAGATAAAAATGATAGGTTCCGACTATTGTACAGATTCAAATCAATTTATACCTTGAGCATCGATTACAAACATACTAGATTAAACCAAATACAAAGAAGATTACACCATTAAATCCGACATTTCCCCCCACAGTCGGTGCAATTCTTCGAATTGTGGGGCCTTTTTACAAGCAAACAAATAACGACTTTGATTTTTCCACGATCAAGGTATTAACTAAAACTTACAGCGCGTGGCAGAGGACGCCAAAATGTTGCGTCTTCAATTGCCGGAACTACCCACGGAGGCAGGTCCAGAACCTTCCCTACAACTACTACGATAAACCTAAATCACAAAAAACTTACATATTATCATCCAAAGCGGAAATTTGATTTGGCTTTGCCAAATTGTTTATGATCCGAACGAAACGAGTGTCTGACCAATCTGGTCATTGTTTATATAACCTTATACTTGAAATTTGATGTAGTCATCAAAAGGCCACTAATAAAACAGAACCCGAGTGAGTTCAAAGTCACGAGGAAACGGAACTTCTTCTTTTGAACTTCATTCACAATAGTCCAATTTAGTTGATTGCTGAAGATCAATGAAATGGGTATTCAATGGGCATTCTATAGCCTGTCCGTTCGAATTACCCTCGCTCATTGACGGGCCATAACTTTGCCTAAACTGATCTGTTTTGGTGCTTCGTAGATGACTCAATAATTTATTCGCGGAACCCTATACAAGCCGCTACAAACCCTTAATGATTGTACGATGAGTAGCGAAAGATCTTCTCTATTCAAAAAGCCCAATGCTTTTGAGCTTACTGGATTACACTTAGCACAGCAAGATGTATATTTCGATCAGATCATAGATCCATCTAACCCGGCATATAATATAGGAGGGTATATCCAATTGAGGGGCCAACTCAATCGAGATTGTTTTTTACAAGCCATCCAATATTTGCCAGAAGCCTTTGATTTGTTTGGGATGCGTTTTGATTGTTCGGGAGCTGAACCTCAATGCAGTTTTGGTCATCCTCCCCTTCGTATTCCCGTACTTGAAGAAGATTTTAGTGCCTTTACTGATCCACACCGTTCTGCTCTACAATGGATACAAGATCGTTTTCAGATTGTTTTTGATATTGCCAATAATGAGTTTCTCGAATTGGGTTTATTGAAAATCAAAGAAGATGTGCATTATATGTTATTTCGGTACCATCATATTTTTATCGATGGCCACGGAATCGCTATTCTTCACCATTGCATTGCCAATAAGTACACAGCATTACTTGGCTTGAACAGCTCAGACCAAAGCAAGCCCTTTCCTAGCTACCAAGCAGCCATTCAAAAGTCCATAGATTATCTTCATTCCAACCAATACGACATTGATGCCGCTTACTGGAAAAGTAAATTCGATGAAGTTCCTCAAGCCCTGCTTCAGCCCATTGCTCAGATGAGTCCAAAAGTAGCAGTAGGAAAACGCCTAAGTTTTCAACTGAGCAGTCAACAAAGAAAAACAATTGAAGATACGGCTCAACAAGCGACTTGTAGCGTCCAACAACTATTGCTAGCGGCAACGAGCATTTATTTTAGTCGAGTCGAAAAAAGAGAAGCCATCGTCATTGGCGTTCCTTTGCACAAGCGAAGAGGACGCCAAGAAAAACAAACGGCAGGGATGTTTTCAGGGGTGATCCCTTTCAAAACACAAATGCAAAAGGGGGAAAGTTTACAAGAGTTAATCAACCGAATCAAGCAGCAGCAACGCCAAGATTATCGCCACCTCTCCTATCCCATCAGCCATCTTAATCGATCCCTCAATTTAATGGCGAAGGGAAGACAGCAGTTGTTTGATGTCAACGTCATTTTTGATCTACTTGACTTTCACTACAACTTGGGGGAGGTTGAAAACAACTCCCGACAATTGACGGTCAATGATGGAGAAGTTCCTCTAGAAATTCGTTGGTGTGCTTACAAGGCGGGAGATGAGCTTGAACTCAATATTGATTACAGTAGTCGTTACTTTCACGAAGAAGATATCCAACTTTTTGGAGCGCGTTTTCTATACCTTCTCGAACAATGTGCCACCAAGCTCAATGCCCCCATTGAGACCATCGACTTGTTGACACCTTCAGAACGAGAAAAAGTTTTACATACTTTCAATGCAACCGAGGCCAGCTATGCTGCTCACCTGACCTTTGTCGATTTATTTCAAGGCAAAGCCAAACAATTTGCTGAGCAAACAGCAGTCGTTTACGAAGACCAGGCATTAACCTACCAAGAACTGGATCAACAATCCAATCAGCTGGCACATTTTCTGTTGGCGAAAGGCGTACAACCCAATGATTTGGTGGCCATCGCTCTGGATCGATCCGTAGAAATTGTAGTTGCCATTCTTGCCGTATTCAAAGCGGGTGCAGCCTATGTTCCCATTGATCCTGCCTATCCTAGTGATCGGATCCAATTTTTAATCGAAGACAGTCAAGCAAACCTCTTGATTAGTCAGGCTAAACTTAATATCCAGGTCAAACCAAAACGGCAGTTGACAACCATCCTAATCGATCGCGATGGGACGAGCATTGCTGGGTGTAATGAAGAAGGAAGTCCTGTCCAAGTAAAAGCACAGGATATCGCCTATGTCATTTATACTTCTGGTTCGACGGGAAAACCCAAGGGAGTCGTCATTAAGCACCACAGCTTGGTCAACGTCGCAGAAGCCTGGATAAAGGAATATGACTTGGACGAAACAACCAGTATTCTCCAAATGGCTAGCTTCTCCTTTGATGTATCCATTGGAGACCTTTGTCGATCCCTGCTCTGTGGTGGCCGCATGACCATTGCCAGTCAAGATAGCCGATTTGATCCCGCCCAACTTTATCAAATCATCAAAGCGCAACAGGTCAATCTCATGGACATTACTCCGGCGATGGCCATCCCTTTGATGGCCTACATCGAAAAATATCAGCTGGATATATCCTGGATGAAGGTATTGATTATTGGTGCCGATGTTTTTCCCGTCGCGGATTTCCAGCACATCATCGATCAATTTGGCGGGCAGATGCGCATCCTCAATAGCTATGGAACCACGGAAACGACGATTGACAATTGCTATTTCGAGAATTACGATCGCGAAGCCCTTCGGTATCTATCACAAGTTCCCATCGGTCGTCCTTTGCAAAACAATTTTTTCTACGTTCTGGATGAAGCACAGCAAATCCAGCCCATTGGCGTATTGGGTGAACTGTATATTGGTGGAGTGGGTTTGGCAAAATCTTATTTGAACCGTCCTGCCTTGACCAAAGCCCGTTTTGTTCCCAATCCGTTTCGCCAGGGAGAAAAGATGTATCGCACTGGTGATTTGGCCCGATGGCTTCCCAGCGGTGATATCGACTTCTTAGGTCGCATAGACCATCAGGTCAAAGTAAGTGGGTATCGAATTGAGTTAGGAGAAATTGAAACCATTTTACAACAAGCACCTGCTGTTGACCAAGCTGTTGTACTGGCAAAGGCCACCAATACCGGTGAAAAAAGATTGGTTGCTTACATCGTTGCTCCGGAGCCGCAAGATGAAAAGGCCATTCAAAATTATCTCAAAGCTCATCTACCAGCTTACATGGTTCCCGGCCTAATGATCTTCTTGGATCAAATGCCTTTGACCCCCAATGCCAAGATTGATCGAAAGGCCCTCCCCAATCCAGATCTTGGCCAATTAATGGCCAGCCAATATCAAGCACCGAGAACCCGCCTAGAAAACCAAATGACCCATCTATGGTCTCAAATACTCAAGGTGGACAAAATCGGCATTCAAGACAATTTCTTTGTACTAGGAGGCCACTCCCTACTCGCCGCTCAACTCGTTGCTGACATTCGCCAAATTTTTGAGCAAGAACTGAGTGTTGCCGACTTATTCGATCATCCTACGATTGAGCAGTTGGTACAAAAAATAGAAAGCAATCACTTAAAAAATCAAGACTGGATGCCTTTGCAAAAGCAAGTCCGTCCAGC
>JBCCSR010000259.1:0-6840 GCA_039199865.1 Bacteroidota bacterium | reverse complement strand
GTACAATTATCCTGATGTAAAACTTGTAATTGCCCGGAAATTGAGAGAGAGATAAAGTACCAGGCACTTTTAATGTTATCAAGATGTTTGCCAAATTTTGCCAAATTATCCTAGCCAGTGAACACCATACTGTAAAAAATAAATTTTGTTGAAATAGAACACCGGAATAGCCCGATTTAGGGAGCGTACCTAAAAACAAAAAGCCTTTGTTTTTAAGTAAACAAAGGCTCATGAATAAAGAAAAGCTAGTACGACCTACTGGCTCACTGCCTTGAAGAAACCATGCTTCTGAAAAGATCTAAGGATTTTTTCTTTGCTAAGATTTCCTCGTTCAAGGGCTTTGTCCAGCTCGGCAGAAAGTGTATGTAACACCGTTTTTATATCCTCGAAAGTGAGGTGTCTGTTAATGGTAAACCGTAGCCCCGTATTGTTATAAGGTACACTGGGATAGACTGCTACGCTAGCAAAAAATCCAGCCCGCATTAGTCTTTTGGCCAAACGGTAGGTAATTTCGGGAGTCCCCAAGCCAATATAATAAATGGGGGTTTGGTATTCAGCCCCTACAATGGGGAGGTCCAGCTCGTGGGCCAAATCAACAAAATAGCGCATCCGCTCTCTGAGTTCTTTTTGTAACTTTGGCAATTCATTGCTCAAATGGATTTTTGCCGAGGCAATGGAAGCCCCCAAAGTAGAAGGGACGATTGGTGAAGAAAACATCAGGGTGCTTCCACAATTTTTCACCAATGCCTTTTGTTTTTCGTCAAAGTAAACCATGGCTCCCCCCTGCGTTCCAAAACTTTTGGTCAGGGAGGTGATCAAGATCATCTGAGGATGATAGGGAATCCTGTTGAGTACATAACCTTTTCCGTGTTGCCCAGTCCAACTCATTCCATGAGCGTCGTCAAAGTAAACATGAAACTGTGGATGCCTGTTCATCAGCTCATAAAGGTCCTCCACTGGAGCGCCATCGCCAAACATCGAATAGACCCCATCCGCCATATACCAAATTTTTCGGTGGTTGGCTTTTAGCTTTTTGATTCTCTCTTCTAAATAATCTGTTCTGTTGTGCCGAATGATTTCTACTTTGACTCCATTCTCCTTCACCATCTTTACAGTATTTTGTACACTGGCATGCACCTGATGATCCAAGATGACGGCATCTTTAGACTTAATAAAGATGGGTAAGTTCGACATATGTCCTAAAGTAGTTGTTGGCGCCATTAGCGTGGGATAGCCAAAAAGCTCAGACATTAAACTTTCCAATTCTTCGTAAAGTCCGAGGGAGATAAAAGCTCTTGAAGAAGAAAATTGAGTTCCGTATCTCATTACCGCATCAAGAGCAGCAGATTTTAGCCTTGGATCAATTTCTAAGCCCAAATAACTACAAGAGGCAAAGTTGATGAGGGTTTCATTTTTAATTTTGATGTTCCTTCCATTCAGTACTTGATCTTGAGTAATGACATGTCCTACACCTAAGTTGGCTCCTTTTTGGACAACTTGATTGATAACATCAACTGAAGAAGTAGCGTTTTTCATATTTTCCTAATTTTTGATCGCCTTAAATGAATTATACTCCAATATCAATAGGATCCACCCATGGCAAAACAACTCCAATAGTCCTTTAACCAGATGAATATGTTTTTATATTTTGGTGAACGAGGTGAAATGGTTACCCCAGAGTGGACAGAATGGGCGTCGGGCCTAAAATACAATGCTAGACCAGTTTTTAGACCTTCCAATTTGAGTTTACCTCAGTGAAAGGTAAAACGTCAACTATGTAATCATTTGTTAATCTTGGAGAGAGTGAGTATTAGCGAATGGAACTCAAAAAAGTGGATAGATCTCCGATGCATGAAGCAATTGAACTTTTTTTGAAACGCTAAAGTCAAGTTTTATATGAACTAACCTGTAATGCGAAAAATGAAGAACATTTCTTTGTTCCTTTATACGGCTAAAACTATATCATCTTTTCTTTGGCATATCCAACAAAATTTCTTAATTTAAGACTTCAATATCATCCACTTTCCACACTCTCTTATATAATAAGCAATTGTGATACAAAGCTTTAGCAATATCACACTTCCCTAAAACTGGAATTTTATTGTTCTACAATTACATAACAATAGAGTTTCTTACTTTCATTTACTGTGTTGAAAACGCTTCTTGGAGGTTGAACTGCTGCTTAGTTGATGGCTATTGCCAGTACTTTTCTCCTAACTATGATTCACTTGTTAACAGCACGTACAGTAAAAACACGTTATGGATAATTTAAGAGAATTGGTCTACATTGTTAGTAAGCAAAAAGTCAAAAAGATTGAGATTATTGGCAATCCAGGCAATAAAAACAGCAAGATGAATGAGCTCTATGAAGCCATTCACAATGGAGAGGTCAGTACCGATGAGGAAGCCGCCCAATTGATCTACGACACCAATGCCAATGATGTCAACTACAAAAAACTAAAGTATCGCTTGCAAAATAGGCTCATCAATACCATTTTTTTTATTGATACCAGCAAACCCAGTTTCAATGAATACACCAGAGCCTTTTACTCCACCCATAAAGCGCAATTGGCCATCGCCATTCTCCTGGGCCGTAATGCCCGCAAACCCGCTATCGACCTAGCTCAGCGCACTCTCCGAGTTGCTATGAAATATGAGTTCTCAGAAATTACGCTTGAATTGTGTAAGCGATTGAGAAGACATTATGGTGCCATGGAGGGAAACATCAAAAAATTTAACGAATACAATGAACTGACCAAGAAGTATTCAAAATTGGTTCAAGCGGAGCTGATTGCGGATGAATATTGTCAGCGACTCACTTTGCCTTTTGCCAAGTCAAAAGCAAATGCAGATGATGAACTCAAGCAATTGGCCATTCAATTTGAGAAAGAACTGCTCAAATATACTGATGAAATGCATTCCTTTAATCTCAATCTATACGCCTACACGGTATATGTGTTGAGATACGAACTCTTCCGGGATTTCAAAAATATGTTGCTCGTCTGTGAGAAAGCCATTGAATATATGGAATCTCGCCCCTTCAAAAATCGTAAATCCTTCCACTTTTTATATCGCAAACTGATCTGTCATATCCAGTTGAGACAGTTTGAAGAAGGAGAAGCAACCGCGGAGAAATGCTTGGAAATGTATTCCATGCGTTTTGAGGGCTCTTACAATTGGTTCATTATTATTGAACTGTACATGATTCTCTCCTTCTACGCGAAAAACTATCAGAAGACCATCGAGTTATTACAGATTGCCAAACCCAAGCTCAAATCCAGTACAACCCATCCGAGGATCAAAGAAAAGTGGAAAATATACGAAGCATTTACGCACTATTTTATCAAAATAGGAAAAGTAAAGCCCGATCCTTCTTTTGAAAAGAACATCAAAAGATTTCGAATCTCCAAGTTCCTCAATGACGTACCGACCTTCTCCTCCGATAAAAGAGGGCTCAATATTACCATCCTCATCATTCAGGTACTTTTCCTCCTCCATCGAAAAGACTACGATGTAGTCATCGATAAGGTAGAAGCACTTGATGCCTATTGCTACCGTTATCTTAGGAAAGATGAGACTTTTCGTAGCAATTGTTTCATCAAAATGTTGCTCGAACTTCCCAAGACGGGCTTCAACAAACAAAGGGTGATCCGACGATCTGAGAAGTACCTCAAGAAACTTCAGTCGGCTGATGCCGAGCGAACGGCCAACACCATTTTAGTCGAAATCGTACCTTATGAAGATCTCTGGGGAGATATTCTCAATTCTCTGGAAAATAAAGATCGTATTCGAGCAAGGCCCTAGGCTATTTTCTGTCTAAAAAATTCATTCTACTCAAAATACAAATAGCTATTTATCAGTATTTTAACTTAATTTTTAGACTGAAAACCTAAAATATCCTTTTCTTATTTACATCAATTCTGTGGCAATTTTTTCTAGGTAAAGCGACTAACTTTATAAAGTTAGGACATCCTAAAGAGGATTGTTTAACACCTAGGCTAATACAGCCTATGGTATCGCCATATTTTTATTCAACCGATCACAGGTTGAAAACACTAGTTATGGACAACCCGAGCTAGCGTTGGTCGGCAATTATGCCAGTATCTTTTGCTTCTGGCATCTTTGCCTTCTGTTACCGGCTTTCGAGATACTCCAAAATTGATTTGGACTTGAAGATCTAAGATTTGATCGAGTGACTTTGCCCTCTATCGCTTTTCACGGTTTAGTCAAATTATATTTATCCATTATAGATCAAATCAACAAAACAACACGTTCTGCTCTCTGCAGAATACTTTTATGAGGCCTTAGCATCTTTCTTTTTAGAAAGATGCTTTTTTATTTCCTACCTTTAAATGGTAATTCAAAATTGTCCATTTGTTTTAGGACTAAACCACTGCAACATATGAGATTGTTCACTGCGTCCTTTTTCTTCTTTTCTGTTGGTCTCCTTCTTTTCTGTTCAAATTGCCAAAACTCCGGTGAAAATGTCGACCTCTTATTGTACAATGGTAACATCGTCACCATGGATACTCAACTCCCTTCTGCACAGGCACTTGCCATCAAAGGAGATCGAATTTTTAAGATCGGTACCAATGAAGAATTAGACCATTTGAAAGAAAATGCCCAAAAAACACTCGATTTAAAAGGCAATTTTGTCATGCCTGGTTTCATTGAGGGACATGGGCATTTTTCGGGACTTGGCAAGAGTTTGATTAATCTCAATTTCTTGAGGTCAAAAAGTTGGGAAGAGATCGTTCAACAGGTTGCTGAAAAGGTCAAAACGGCTAAACCTGGAGAATGGATTGAAGGAAGAGGCTGGCATCAAGAAAAATGGATTACGAGACCAGAAAAAAACATTCATGGTTATCCTTTTCATGACGAACTCAGCGCGGTTTCCCCCGATAATCCCGTCGTCCTCAGACATGCCAGTGGTCATTCTCTCTTTGCAAATAAAAGTGCAATGGAAGCTGCCGGACTGAATGCCGAAACCCCAGATCCTGACGGTGGAGAAATTGTCAGAGACATCAATGGAGATGCAATTGGCGTTTTTGAAGAAAGGGCCATGAACGTCATTACAGGTGCCTATGACGAATATTTGCAAGGCATTTCCGAAGCGGAAAGAACCGCGAAATGGTTAGAAGGGATCCGACTTGCCGAGCAAGAGTGTTTGTCAAAAGGCATTACCTCTTTCCAAGACGCAGGTTCCAGTTTCATTGAAATAGAACGCTACAAAGAGCTTGCAGAAGCCAATGACCTCAATCTCCGCCTCTGGGTGATGATCCGACATTCATTTGCCGATATGAAAGATCGCCTTTCGACCTTCCCCATTTTGGATGCTGGCAATCATTTCCTGACCGTACGTGCCATCAAATCGGAAGTGGATGGTGCATTGGGAGCCTTTGGGGCTTGGTTGCTCAGGGCTTACCGTGACAAACCCCACTTTGTCGGTCAAAATACGACGCCACTCTCAGAAGTCAGTAACATTGCTGATTTGGCAGCACAGCATGAGCTACAGTTGTGCATTCATGCCATTGGTGATCGAGCCAATCGAGAAGTGCTCAATATTTTCGAATCCTCCTTTGCCGGAGACTTTAGTAAAGACCGACGCTGGCGCATTGAGCATGCCCAACATCTTGACCCAACCGATATTCCCCGTTTCCGGGAAATGGGCGTCATTGCCTCTATTCAGGGCATTCACTGCACATCCGATGCGCCCTTTGTTGAGAAAAGACTGGGGAACGAGCGCGCTAGAGTGGGCGCCTATCCCTGGCGAACATTGCTGGACAATAGAGTAAAAATTGCCAATGGAACAGATGCTCCAGTGGAGGATGTAAGCGCGCTGGAGTGTATCTATGCTTCCGTGACTAGAAAACGCGCAGATACTGGCTTTGAATTTTTTCCAGAACAAAGAATGACCCGACAAGAAGCACTCTATTCCTATACCATGGCCAATGCTTACGCAGGTTTCGAAGAAGAACAAAAAGGCTCTCTGACGAGGGGAAAACTAGCAGACATTATTGTCTTATCCAATGACCTCCTCAATTGTTCGGATCAGGCCATTCTCGACACTAAGATTTTGTATACTTTCGTTGGTGGACAAATAAAATACTCCAGTGAATAGTAAAGCAGTCTCCGCCAGTGAAGGAGGAATAAAATCGATCTTCTTTTGGTTAAAAGTCTCCCGCCCTGGCTTGTGGTTTGCTACAGTATGGTTGTATTTATTACCAACCAGCGGTATGGATATCTGGCAATCTTCTTCTTTCTGGCTGGGTTTTGTTTATGTTACTTTTCCACTCAACTTCCTAGTATACGGATGGAACGATATCGTTGATCATTCTATCGATGCGGTCAATCCTCGTAAAGACAATTATTGGTTTGGTGCAAAAGGGAGTCAGAGAGAATTGGCTCAACTGTGGAAAGTGATCTTCTTGGTCCAAGTCCTATTCTTTCCTTGGCTTATTTGGTTAGAGGGCTGGCCCATGCTTTTACTGCTGTTGGGGCTCTTGTCGATCAATGCAATTTATAATTTACCCGAAAAAGGCCTGCGTAGCCAACCACCTTGGGAACTCCTTTGCCAGGTGGGCTATTTGCTGGTGGCTCCTTTCAGTTGCCTATTGAACGATACCGCTGCTTTGCCTTGGTTTACTTATTTGTATTTGCTACTCTTTGCTTTTCAGTCGCATTTGATCGGCGAAGTCATGGACATTGAACCCGACCGGAAGTCGGGTCGACGAACCACTGCGACTATTTTAGGGGTGAAGAAAACCAAGCTAATCATCATCGGTATAGTTGGCACTGAGGTTTTATTGTTATTCACTATATTTAACGATTACATTTTCG